>JAYTIB010000641.1:0-26579 GCA_043732205.1 Schlesneria sp.
CCTCGTCACTCGTCACTCGTCACTCGTCACTCGTCACTCGTCACTCGTCACTCGTCACTCGTCACTCGTCACTCGTCACTCGCCACTCGCCACTCGCCACTAATTCTTCCGCCACAGCGTCCGGTCCGTGCGGTCTTCGAGCGTGATTTTCAGTTCGTTGAGCTTGTTGCGGATCAGGTCGGCGACGGCGAAGTTCTTGTTCTGGCGGGCGTCGGCACGGATCTGGATGACCAGTTGCATCAGGCCGTCCAACAGACCGTCGTCGGCAGTCGCCTCCTTTTTTCTGGCGTCACGGAAGACGCCCAGAATGGATGACAATTCCTTGAGCACTCGCATCCCGGCCGTCAGCGCGGGCAGACGGCTCTTGTCACCCGCCGCCGTGTCGAGCTTGTGGTCGGTGATGAACGTGTTGAGTGACTTTCGCAGATCGAACAGGACACCGACGGCACCGCCCGTGTTGAAGTCGTCGTCCATCGCGTCGAAATACCGTTGACGGAGAACGGTCAGTTCGGCGAAGAATTCGGCCGGTTCTCCGGAGAGCACACCGCTGTCACCGCGGGTCTTGGCGGGCGACAACGCGTAAAACGACTGACCGGCGATGCGTTCGTAGGTCTCGAACAGACGATAAAAACCTTCCAGGCTCTTGCCAGTTTCGGCGATGCGTTCGTCACTGAAGTCGATCGGGCTGCGGTAGTGCGTGGCGAGCAGGAAGAACCGGATCGTTTCGGGATCGTGCTTGGCGAAGAGTTCCTTGACCGAGGCCGCCCCCTTCGAACCGGCCAGCTTGTTGGCCTCCTGCGCTTCCTTGGCCGCGGCCAGATCGGCGGTCTTGTCACCCTGCTTATCGTGTCCCCCCCCCACCTTGCCCGGCGCGCCGCTGGCCTGCATCAAGCCGTTGTGCATCCAATACCGTGCGAACGGTTTTCCCGTGCAGCTTTCCGACTGGGCCAGTTCGTTCTCGTGATGCGGAAACATCAGGTCGAGACCGCCGCCGTGAATGTCGATCGAATCGCCGAGGATCTTCTTCGCCATCGCGGAACATTCGATGTGCCAGCCCGGCCGGCCCGGTCCCCACGGGCTGTCCCACGCCGGCTCGCCGGGCTTGGAGCCCTTCCACAGGGCGAAGTCGGCGGGATGATGCTTGCCGCCGTGAGTCTCCGCGCGCGTCCCGGCCAGCATCTCGGTCAGGCTGCGGCCGCTCAGCTTGCCGTAGTCCTCGTCCTTCGTGCAGTTGAAGTAGACGTCACCGTCGAGCGGATAGGCGTAGCCCTTCCCGATCAGCGTGCGGATGATCTCCTGCATCTCCTGGATGTGCTGCGTCGCATAGGGAGTGTGATCGATCCCATCGACACCGATCTCGACGCTCATCGTCTTGAGGTTGTCGAAGTAGTCCTGAGTCATCTCCTTCGCCAGGGCTTCGACGGTCGTCTTCTTTTCGTTCGCGCGGTTGATCAGCTTGTCGTCGACATCCGTGATGTTGACGACCCATGTCACCTTGTAACCGCAGTAAGTCAGATACCGCTTGACCGTGTCGAAGATGACCGGCCCGACCATGTGCCCGATGTGAGCCGGCTTGTAGACCGTCGGCCCGCACAGATACATCTTCACCTGCCCCGGTTCGACCGTCTGAAAATCTTCCTTGGTCCGTGTGAGCGTGTTGTAAACGCGAAGAGGCATTCCGTTGGTCCTTCTTGATAATCAGCGACGCGTACCGAGCGGTCGCACCATGACACGAATATGACGATTCATAAAGCCGGTTCCGCGAAGACCTGTTCCAGCAGGGGGCGAATCCCCATGCGGTCGGCCCACATTCGCATGTAACTCTCATCCAGCGGCCCCTGAGCAAAACGGATGTCGCCAATATCAGCCACATCGCGCGGACGATGGGACATCAGTTTGAGCAGGATCAAGTCTTCGGGAGTCACCAGCCAGACATTGACCCCTTCCATTTGCTCCAGCCGCCGCCGTCGCAGAATCTCTTGCAGGTAGGCAGATTCCGCGAGAAACAAATCGACATCGACGCACTTGGCTCCCACAAACAGCTCCAACCGAACGAGCGGCATTCCACCCACGACGTCAATCCACCCGTTAAGGAATGCCTCGGGGACGGTGTACCCGGAGACTTCGGCAGCGTGATAAAGCTTCGGAAGTTGGTCGCGATCAATCGCCACGAGGAAATCAACGTCGTACGTCGGGCGCGGGATTCCGTAATAACGCACGGCGACACCTCCCATGACGGCGTAGGAGATTCCCAATCCCTCAAACAGTCGTTGAAAGTCATTGAGTGCCCCGGTGACGTCCTTCACGTCGACTGCTCCATTCGCCCGAGGCACTCCCGAATGAGGCGATTGCGGTCGTCGTTCTGCCGTCGCAGCAGTTCAAACCGCCGCTCGACAACTTCGGGCGGACCTTCCAGCAACGCGGGCGTGTTCTCACGGATGAGGCGCGCCGTCAACAACCAGCGTTCGGCGTTGGTCATCCGGCGATATCCGTCGAGTGTCTCACGGCTCAACATGGCGGCCTCCGTTTGAACCTGTGGCGTGGCCGAAGCGGCGACCGAGCAGCACCACGGCATCGGCGTCAATGGCTTCGAGGCGGCCGATCGGGCCGACCTTTTCGCCGGTCTTGGCTTTCACGTTGACCCGATCTTCCGTGATCCCCAGCAACCCGGCAATGCCGGCGGCGATGGTTCGTTTGTGGGCAGACAGCTTGGGACGCTCGGCGTGGATCGTGCAATCCACGTTGACGACCTCCCAGCCCCGTTCGCTGACCGCGTCGCGCGCGGCTCGCAGGAAGACCGTGGAATCGGCACCGGCCCACTGCGAGTCGGTGTTGGGAAACCATTCGCCGATGTCTCCCAATCCCGCGGCTCCGAGGATGGCATCGGTGATGGCATGCAGCAGCACATCGGCGTCGCTGTGTCCGTCGAGGCCCATCTCGAAGTCAATCGTCACGCCGCCGAGCACGAGGGGCCGCCCCGCCACCAGTCGATGGCGGTCGTGCCCCAATCCCACGCGAAACTCCGCCAGCGACATTGTCGATCCCGCTTTCCACCGCACATGGCAACTCGGCGCGGATGATAGCTGCGGTGCGTGATCGTGACAATTGCGGGGCAAGCGTGAGGCGGAGGGCAGGGAGGCGAGGGGACAAGGAGAGAGAATTGATCTTCTTACTTTCCTCCGCCGCATGTCCGATTGTCTTCCTGTCTGATTGTCTCCCACCGCCCGCCTCCAATTGACATGAATCGACGACGCACATAGATTCCGCCCGCTCCCCTCAATCTTTATTTCGATCGAACTCACCGGAACCCCGCGTGTCCCCGCACGTCGATCACGCCGCGCCGCGCCGTTGGCTGCCCTTGATGGCTGTCTTGCTGGGATTGTGCGCGTTTGGCGGATGTTCGCTGTTTCCAAGCGGGCCTGGGGTGAAAAGTGTCGATCTGCGCCGGCCGTCGCTGCCGCCGATTCAGACTTCGCACGACGCCGTTCAGTTAGAGGTCTTCTTCGTCGACCGGCCGGCGGACGATCCGCTGCTGGGTCAGACGCTGTGGCGCGAGGTCGATCAGATCGCGGCGATTCCCGCGGAGACTCGCGAGCTGCTGCAACAGAACGGTTTTCAGATCGGCCATTCGGGATCGAGTCCGCCGATGGCCGTGCAGACGTTGCTCGGCCTGGTGACGGACTTCAGTTCCAACGACAACGCCAGCGGAAAACCGATGGTCGGGCTGCGCAAGCGGCTGTCGCCCGGCATCGAAACGGAACTCCAAGCGAGCGACCCGATCGATCGCTGTCAGATCAAGATCGTCGAGGGACCGCGAACGAAGGCGCACGACTACGAGCAAGTCCGCTGCATGTTCCGTCTGAAGTCGGCACGTCTGCGGGACGGATGGATTCGCATCGACTTCCAACCGGAAATCCACCACGGCGAATACCGCGTGCGACACACGCCGACGGATGAAGGCTGGACATACCAGAACCGGCAGAACGTCGACGTTCGCCACGCTCAACAGTTCAGCCTGACGATGAACGTCGGTGAGATCGCGATCATCACGGCCGCAGCCGATCACCCCGATTCCATGGGGGAGCGATTCTTCCGCCGCGACGACGGCAGTGGAAGAACACAACGACTGCTGATCGTCCGCGTCGCCGATGGCGGCAAACCGTCGGGGGCGTACTGACCGACCGCTGCCCCGGTTGATTCACTGCGTCGTCGCTGAATTCACAAGAACTCATGGTCGTGGTCCGACGATTCGCTGAATTCTTGAGAATTCAGCTACGAACAGCGCGGCACTTCATGGGGCATGAATCATCCGGGCTGACATAGTCGTAGGACGGGCACTCCTGCCCGTCGATTGTCTCGATGAGAAGACGGGCAAGAGTGCCCGTCCTACGTTTTTCACCGGGCGGTTCACGCCATCACAAGGCGGAGTGAATCGCCCGCAGCACTTCGCCATCGCTGGGGAGATCGGAGTCCAGAACGGGTCGCAGCCGGATCGGGATTTCGTCCATGCGGTAGGCCGTTCCGGGGCGATGAATCCCGTAGGTGGCGGTCGCGAAATGGACGGTCGGCTCCAATGGCAACTCGGCATTCGCTCGTTCCAAGATGATCGTCGGGATCGTGCGGATGTGATCCAGCGCTGCCGGCGGAAACGACGTCACGCGCGAGGTTCCAACCAGCACGAGCACGTCCGCCTCCCTGTTTTCCAGCACATCGCCGGCCGAGTATTCGCCGGGGTTGTAGCGGGGATAGCCGCGCGCCAGGTTCACGCTGAACGGATAGCCGGTCTGCCAGCACAGGACGCTGTCCGCTCCGGAGACGTCACCGACGACGCGCAGGCGGCGCGCATGGAACCGCGTGAACTGGTTGAGATCGATCACCAGCCGCAACAGCGCCTCGACATTGCGATGTCCCAACGGATGCCGCGCGATGCCGTAGCCAAAGAAGATCACGCCGCAGCGGCAGGTCTTCATCCGTTCGGCGAGCCGTTTGAGTTCCTCCAACGGAGCCCCCACCGACTGGCCGGGGTTCGGTTCAACACCCTTCAGCAATCCGCGCAGTGTCCACAGCACGTCGAAGTCGCGGCCTTCGTCGATCGGCAGAAACCAATCGGCCTGTTCCGCGGTGGCGCTGCGCTGTGAGTCTACCACCACCAGCGTCCGGTCCGCGCGACCGCGCGGAATGAACAGACCCGTGGCATCCATCGAGTAGCGTTCCATGTGACGCGGGTGCGTGTCGACGGGGTCGGCTCCCCAGTACAGCACGAGGTCGGCGCGATTGCGGATTTCACCGAGCGAACAGGTCGATTCACCCGATTGCTGCATCGCCAGGATCGACGGGGCGTGACCTTCGGAGGCGGTCGTGTCGATCGTCGCGCCGAGCCGGTCGGCCAGCGCGACCGCCGCGCGCTGGCCTTCGGTGCTGCTCTTCGACAAACCATAGAACAACGGTGCGTGGGCGGATCGAAGAATGTCAGCGGCGGCTTGGACAGCGTCGTCGAACGGGGCCGCGCGTCCGCGAACATGAACGGGCGGTGACGTCGTCGACCATGATCCGAGGAACCACGGCTCCGCGAGCGAACAGGCCCGTTCGGCGCTGACGATCCGCCCGTCACGCACGGTAACTTTCAAGTCGTCGCACACGCAGGCGCAAACCGTGCAGGCCACGTCGTCGATCACTCGCTCAGAGGCGATCAGTCGCTCGGACATGGCCGGTTCACCAGTTCTCGTTCGGGCCGGAAGGGACGGGGATGTACAGGTCTGGGAGGACTCCGGTTCGCGAGCCGCGGGCCGGTCCGTGCGCGGTGACTTCTTCCAGAGCCGCCTCGAATTCGGCGAGTGTTCTGGCGGACTGCATCCGGTTTCTGAGCGCCGCCGGGACGAGCATCGCCTTGAGATACCAATGAGCCATCTTGCGGAACGAGGTGATCGCCCGCTCGATCCCGCGCTGCTCGACGACGTATCCAAACTGCCGGCGCAACAGACCGAGGCGATCGTCGAAGGAACCGGCCGACGCGGGCTCACCGGTCGCCTCCCATTCGACAAACTGGCGGAACAACCACGGATTGGCGAGGGCTCCGCGTCCCATCGAGATCGCGTGGCAGCCGGTCTCGGCAAACATCCGTTCGCCGTCGGCAATCGTCCGAATGTCGCCGTTGCCGATCACCGGAATCCGCTCTACCGCCGCGACAACCTGTCGAATCCCATCGCGATCGACCGCACCGCTGAAACCCTGTTCCCGCGTCCGTCCGTGAATGGCAATCGCCGCCACGCCCACTTGTTCGAACTCGCGGGCAAACTTCGGCGCGGTGAGGTTCCGACTGTCCCAGCCCAGCCGCATCTTCACCGTCACCGGGAGCGAGACCGATTCGACGACGGTTCGAACCAGTTCAATCGTGCTGTCCACCTGGCACATCAGACTGGCACCCGCCCCCACCTTGGTGATGCGGTTGACCGGGCAGCCCATGTTGATGTCGATCGAATCGACGCCCCGCGCCTGCAGCAGTTGGGCGGCATCGCGCATGATGATCGGATCGCTCCCGAAGATCTGCACGGCAAACGGCCGGTCCGCGGCGCAGGTCTCGATCAGTTGCAGGGTCTTGGGTCCGCCATCGAGCAACCCGCGCGCGTTCACCAGGTCGGTCGTCGCCAGCCCGACTCCACCAAGCTCCCGCACGATGCGGCGGAACGGCAGATTCGTGTATCCCGCTAAAGGTGACAGCAGATAACGCGACGCCAGCGTCAAACGACCGTACCGCAGCGGCGGCAGCCGGGCCAGCCAATCGCGAACCGGGGAATCGACAGTGGGGAGAACAGTCATGTCGGGGGCTGGTGGTCGAGTGTCGGCAACAGTTCCTGGCAACAAGAGGAGTCCCATCGCGCTGCGACAGGAATGCTCACCAAGAGGCCGTGCAGGATCGGAATCCGGTAAGGAGCGTTCGAGAAAGTATTGTCGCCTTTCGCTCCGCGAAAGGGCGTCCTTTCGCGGAGCGAAAGACGACAAACGGGACTGTCATTTCTCGAACGCTCCTAAGTCGGTGCAAGTGTATCAAGCGTTCGACGGGAAGGGAGTGCGCGAACCGATGTTCCGACAGATGGATTGTTCGCGGCCCTTGATGGCATCGAGATCGTGGCCACAAGCCGCACGTGGCACAGCCCGCAAACTATCGAAGATCGATTGCAAGGAATGGCACTCGGCACCGGCCCCGGTGAAGAACAGTTGGTTCCGGTTCCAAGCACTCAGGCGGCCGGCAGGAAATGTTCTACCCGTAGGACGGATTTCCAATCCGTCCAGCGTTGACGGACGGATTGGAAATCCGTCCTACGTCAGTGGTAGTCGATTTCCTGTGGACTGCCTTAGGCGGCCGACAAATCCGTTTGTCGGCGTGCGGGAGGGGAGCACCAACGATCACTCGCCCAAGAGTCCCTTGGCCAGCTTCTTGAGCGCTTCGTTCTCGATCTGGCGGACGCGTTCGCGGGTCAGGCCCATCGATTCGCCGATTTCCTTCAGCGTGCGGGGTTCGGCATCGTCGAGGCCGAAGCGCATCCGCAGGATCGTCGCTTCCCGGGGGTCCATCGTGTCCAGCATCCGGAAGACATGCTTCAGGTTGTCCGTGTCGAGCAGATCCTCGTCGGGGCTCTTCGTGCGTTCGTCGGCCACCATTTCACCCATCGTCCAGCCACCTTCTTCGTCGTCGGTCTGGGGGTTGGTGTTGTAGAGCTGGATGGCTGCGCGAACGATGCTGAGCTTTTTCTTGGGCAGGCCCAGTTCCTTGGCCACCTCTTCCTGTGTCGGAGGGCGACCGAGTTCGTCATCCAGCTTGGCGGTGGCGCGCCGCCACTTGGTCAGCAATTCGACCATGTACGCCGGGATGCGGATCGTCTTGGCCGAGTTGATCAGCGCCCGCTTAATGGACTGCTTGATCCAGTAACTGGCGTAGGTGCTGAACCGCGTGTTCATGTCCGGATCGAAGCCTTCGACCGCGCGCAGCAGACCGAGGTTGCCTTCTTCAATGAGATCCTGCAGCGGCAGCCCCTTGCCGGTGTAGGCGCGGGCAATGTTGACGACCAGCCGCAGATTGGCCCGCACCATGCGGTCGCGAGCCTCCTTTTCACCATTGGTGATCCGGTTGGACAACTCCTTTTCCTCACGGGCGGTGAGCAACGCGGTTTCGTTGATCTCGCGAAGGTAGGTTTCAAGGGGTGTCTGAACGGCTGCGGACGAGATTGGGCGGACTCGGGTCGCTTTGGCCATTGTGGGTTCTGCCAGTCAGGTAGGTGGTGGTTTCCAGTGCCACCTCCTGTGGCGATCGTCGAGCTGCCTGCCGCAGCGATGTTCAGATTATTTATCGGAACTGGACACCATAAATTCCAAACCGAGACTGGCGAAACGTGAGAAACGATCAGGAAAACTGGGTGGACGGCGCAATAATAACGGCCCTTCGGAACGTGCCGAAGGGCCGCAAGGTTTTCCAAATTGTTGTCGCTCGTCCTGCTTGACTTCCGGAATACTGACTAATGAGCAAGTCCGGTCGAACCTGCAGAACAGGGGATCATGGACGGACCGGATGGCCCGTCCTGTCGAATCACGGCGTCTCGACAGCGACTTCTTCTTCACCACTACCCAGGCTGAACAGTGGTCCCGCGGCCCCTTCTGTTCCACCCTTGAGCTCACCGCGTGCCTTCGGTGCCCCATCGCCCTTCGTTTCGTCTCCGCCCGCGGGAATTTCTACGTTTGTGCGTCGGCTGAGTCCGATTTTGCGTTCGTTGGCGTCAATGCGCAGGATGCGGACGTCGAGGTCTTGACCGACTTTGACGAATGTCTCCGGGTTTTCGACCTTCTGGTCTGACAACTCGGAAACGTGCAGCAGGCCCTCCAGTTCGGGCTCCAGTTCGACGAAGACCCCGAAGTTGGTGATCTTGGTGACCTTGCCGACAACCTGGGCACCGGGCTGGTACTTCTCGGGAATCAGGGTCTCCCACGGATCTTCAGTCAGTTGCTTCAGTCCGAGGGCAATTCGCTTGCGTTCCTGGTCGACCGACAGCACTTGGCAGGTGATCGGATCGCCCTTCTTCAGCAGTTCGTTGGCGTGCGAAATCTTGCGGGTCCACGACATGTCACTGACGTGCAGCAGGCCGTCGACACCCTCCTCGAGCTCGATGAATGCACCGTAGTTGGTGAGGTTCCGCACGGTCCCGCTGACGAGCGCTCCCGGTGGGTACTTGGCGGCGACCTGATCCCAGGGATTGGACTGCGCCTGCTTCATCCCCAGCGAGATTTCCTGCTTGTCCTTGTTGATCCCCAGCACGACCACATCGACTTCATCGCCGGGATTGACGAGTTCGGTCGGGTGGTTGACGCGCTTGGTCCACGACATTTCGCTGATGTGAACCAGGCCCTCGATGCCGTCCTCCAACTTGACGAACGCACCGTAGGACATGACGTTGACCACTTCGCCCCGGACCTTGGTGCCGACCGGGTACTTCGTTTCGACGTTGTCCCAGGGGCTGGCTTCCTTCTGCTTCAGGCCCAGCGCGATCTTTTCCTTGTCGCGATCCACGTGCAGAATCATCACTTCGACTTCCTGGTCGATCTTCACCATCTCGGTCGGATGGTTGATGCGTCCCCAGCTCATGTCGGTGATGTGCAGCAGGCCGTCGATGCCGCCGAGATCCACGAACGCGCCGAAGTCGGCGATGTTCTTGACCACGCCCTTGCGAACCTGGCCTTCGGTGATTTCGGCCAACAGGGCCTTCTTCATCTGCTCGCGCTGCAGTTCGATCAGCCGGCGGCGCGACACCACGATGTTGCGGCGGGCTTCGTCGATCTTCAGGATCAGACATTCGATCGTCTTGCCGCGATAGGCGTCGATGTCCTGCGGCCGGCGGATGTCGACTTGGCTGGCGGGCAGGAAGACGTTCACACCGATGTTGACCAGCAGACCACCCTTGATCTTCTTGAGCACCTCGCCCTTGACGATGTCCCCTTCCTTGTGGGTACTGATGATCTTTTCCCACTCGCGGATGCGGTCCGCCTTCTTCTTGGAGAGCAAGATCAGGCCGAATTCGTCCTCGATTTCCTCCAGCAGCACCGAGATCCGCATTCCGGGAACCGGCGGCTCGTCGGTGTCGGACCATTCCTCGATGGGAACGACCCCTTCGCTCTTGTATCCGATGTCGATCAGAACCTCATCGCCTTCCACCCGCACGATCGTCCCTTCGAGCACCGCGTTGACGTCGTAGCCGGCGTCCCGCAGGTTGTACTCGGTGAGAAGCGATTCCTCGGCGGCTTCGGCGTCGGCCAGCGACAGCCCAAATGCGCGTTCCAAATCCTCGTCACTGACATTGAATTCACGAATCAAGTTCCGATCGACCATTCTGATCCCATCATGAAAATCACGGCGAGCCGGAAAAACATTCGCCATCGAATGCCAACCCGCTGACGCCGCCGAACACCGCCACCCGGAAGGATGGGCGTTCGTGGAAAAAAGGGTGCTTCCGACTTCACCGAAAAGGACAATCCTTCTCTGTCCGCGAAGCCGAAGGGGGCGGATTGTAGCAGACGTTGCGGAAAGTCATCTAGCAACGTTGCGGTCATTTTTAGTGTTTTCCACTTTCCGCGACGCCGGATGAACGTCTGCGGCGTCAATTCTCCTGTCGCCCGCGGGCTGGAAGCCCAATCGTTTCACCTCCCACCCAATTCGCACCATCAACGTGCCGGAGCCAACACGAAATCTCCGCGCACCCGGCATTCCTGTTGCGGAGCGACAGTGTTCGACAGTGCGACCGATCAGCGAGCCGCGCCGACAAGTGACTCAACAAACTCTACGAACTGCCGGCCCCGATCGGCATAATTGCGGAACCAGTCATAACTGGCACAGCCTGGAGAAAGCAGAATCACGTCTCCGGAGCTCGACTGTGCGACCGCCCATTCCAACGCCTGACGAAACGACGACAGCTCGGGTGATGTCTGGCAGCGTGATTCCGCGTCCCCGGCGATCAACTCTCGGAGTGTTCCGGCGGTTTGACCCATCAACGCCACGGCCTTGGCGCGTTGGGCGATGGTCAGGGCCAGTGGTGACAGATCGACCTGCTTGTCGTATCCCCCGGCCAGCAGAATGACCGGCGCTTCGAATGCCTCCAGTGCGACGATGGCCGATTCCGGAGTTGTCGCCAGCGAGTCGTTATAGAATGACCGGCCATCGACGTCGGCAACCCATTGCAACCGGTGCGGCAGCGGCTGGAACTGCTCCAGTCCCTGTCGGACCGCTTCCAAGTCAGCCCCGCATTGCAGCGCCGCACAGGTGGCGGCCAACGCATTGGCCAGATTGTGTCGACCGGGAAGTCGCAGCCATTCCGAGATCGGAAAATTCTGTTCCTGTCCGGGCAGACGGACAATCGCCCGCCGATTTTCATCCGCGAAGATACCATTCTCACCGGCGTCCCGAAGTCCAAACAGCAATCGCCGGGCTGTTGTTTTCCATTGGCAACATTCCGCATCGTCGGCATTCAGAATGGCGGCGTCCGTGGGGTTCTGCCACCGGAGCATCGTCTGCTTGGCCCAGCGATAGTGGTCGAGCGATTCATGCCAGTCGAGATGGTTCGGGGCAAAGTTGGTGACCACCGACACAGTCGGACTCACGTGCAGCCGGTCGAGATCCGTCAATTGAAAGCTGCTCAATTCGAGCACGACCACATCGTCCGGACGAATCTGTCCGATCTGCGGCAGCAAGCTCACGCCGATGTTGCCTCCCAACCAAGCCCGGCGGCCGGAGTGCTGGAGAATTGAGGAGTGCTGGAGGATCGAATGGATCAGCGCGGTGGTTGTGGACTTGCCATTGCTGCCCGTCACCGCCACGACGGGCGCGGGATTCCACTGCCAGAAGAGGTTCATTTCACTGGTCAGGGGAACGGCGGCGGCACGGGCCAGCTCGAGGTACGGATTGTCGCGCCGCACCGCCGGATTGACGACGATCAGGTCCGCGCTGCGGAAGTCCGCCTCGTCGTGTCCACCGAGCCGGAATTGCAGGCCGGGAACGTCGTGCAGTTCTGCGAGCGCGTCGGACAGTTTCTCGGCGGATCGGGTGTCGGTGACCGTGATGTTCGCGCCGCGGTCGGCCAGGAATCGGACGACACCCAGCCCGCCGCCGAACGATCCCAGTCCCATCACCAGCACCCGCAGATGACGGTAGTCGCGTTGCGGATGATCGGGAATCATGGACAGGGTCTCACCGAAAACGAGTCTTCGATCCAGTTGGCCGCCGAGTGGAATTCCCGCAGAACCAGATCCGCCTGATCGGCAAAGTCTGGCAGATCGCCGGGGGCAAACAGGATCGTCCGCATGCCCGCGCGGCGACCCGCCTGCAAGTCGAACAGATAATCTCCGCAGAAGACAACTTCGGCAGGAGGCAATTGCCACTGATCGCAGATGGCCAGCAGTCCCGCCGGATCGGGTTTCGGGGGAGCGTCCTCCCGCGTCAGGACGCACGAAAACTGCAACTCAAGTCGGCTGATCACGATCTCGGTGCATTCGCGGGAGTTGCGGGTCAGGATGGCCCGTGGCAACCGGCGATGATCCATCCATTGCAGAAATTCGGCCACGCCCTCGAACAGGGTCGCACGCAGTGCCGAACGGAGTTCATGCGAACGGAGCACCGCGTGCATCCGGTCCAATTCCGGCCCCGGTGGGGTTCGCTGCAACGCCTCCAAAATCGGCGTCTGGGATGGCAGACACATCTCACGCCGAATCGCCTCGAAATCCAACTGCGAGTCGACGAGGGTTCCATCCAGATCGAAGATGATGCCGCGGATCGGACCGCCCAACATGGAACTCAAGCCCGATCACCTTTCTCGGTCCGCGGGGGACACCGGAACATTGGCAGCGAACAAAGAACGGCAGCCGCGGACCCCGCCGCGGCTGTCGCTAACTTGGAAATCATGGCGTTGGTTATCGAGGACGAGCGTTGCGCCCACCCGGTGCGCCACTACCCCCGGGAGCCCCCTCTCCGGTGGCACCCGGTGCCCCTCCCATCGGGTTGCCGCCCCCCGGTTTCCGGCGCGGATTTCCACCACGTCCCCCACCCGGCGGACCCATTCCCGGCGGCATGCCACCGCTTCCATTCATCCCCATCCCAGGGGGCATTCCGGGATATGCGCCGCCATCCAGTGTGCTGGTGCTCGCCCGGGGTGCGTCCCTCAGGTACTCATAGGGCTTCCGCTCTTCGTCGACCGTTTGCTTCAATGATTGCTCTTCCGGAAATTCCGACACGGGATCCAAGTCTTTCAACTGCCCCTGTGCGGTGACGACCAATGCTTCCTGGAGAATCCCCGCCTTCGCGGTATCCTTCCTGCCGCGATCGGCCTTCAGTTGCAGGTCGGGATGCTGCGCGAGCGACAAATCCAGATCGCCGGAAGCATCGACCAGCATGTCTTCAGTGGCGAATGGCACTTCCTTTTCTTCGAAGCTGGGAGTGGCCGGGTCCAGCACCATCGATTTCTTCTTCTCGGAAATGAATTGTCCGACCGACAGAATCTTCAGCGTGTCGGCCAGCATCGTCCCCAGCTTGGCATCCCACTCGAACATGGCGATGTTCGCCACGGGTCGCTTGCTGTTGTGCTTTTCCTCGCGAACCGGATCACGCTCCACATCCTTCAGGAAGTAATTGATTGTCCTGGGAACCACGGCGGGATTGGAGATGTTGCTCCACGCCGTAAGACTGAATTCTTCCTTGGTGAATTCATGATTCTCGACTTCTTCATAGGGGCGCTTGTAGAGCGGATTCCGCAGCTTCAACCTGACCTGATAGCGGTAGGCCATGCCGGGTTGGACGTCGAAATCGATGTACCGGAACAGATACAGGCGACCGCTGGCCGTCAGGCGGTTTTGAATGTCGGGGGCCGCCATTCGCGGGCCCGTGCCTCCTTCGTTCATCTGCCTGGCCATGTTCTGCATGGCGTCGTTTCCCATGGGATTCATCATCATGTTCTTGGTGAGCCCGCGCACGTCGTAGGAGAGATCCGAGAACCCCTTTTTCTTGGTGCTCTGAGTATCCAAGTTGAGCCTGTCGGCTGTTTCCATCAGTTGGGTCACCAGTTTTTCTTCACGCTGCCGTTCCGCGTCGGTTGGCTGGAAATGTTTGATGCTGGGGTGCGTGGCCGCATCCCCCCAATACCGGAGCAGTCGCTTGGGCAGGGGCGAGGTGATCACCACGTCCTGCAAATCCGTGGGAACGGGGTCCGCATCATCCGAGTCGCTGTCGCGCAGGATCTCCTTCGATCTCTCCGCATCCACGTCTTCCCACGGACCGCTCCACGGATCGAGCCCAGCCACGGCCACTTGACGCTGAAGTATGAAATCCGTGTATTCGATCGCGGCACTGGCGTCTGCGTAGCTCATGTTCAGGGCTTTCATCGCCCGCTCAATCTGCTCCTTGATGGGAACGATGGCTCTGACCACGATGAACCGCACACCACGAGCCGTGCCTCCCCCTCCACCAAATCCGCCGACTCCATGCATCTCCATCCCTGGGACCATCCCCGGTCCCACCCCTGGTCCGGCCGACGGGCCTGTGCCATGCCCTGCGCCAGGTCCGGCTCCGGGTCCGGCTCCGGCTCCGGCTCCACGACCTCCCGCTGCAGGGCGAGCTCCCGCTGCGGGGCGAGCTGGCGTTGCGGGTGTGATTCCGAAAGCACCGGCCGGACCGGTTCCCGGTGCGCCTGGCCCCGGCCTGACGGACGACCCTTCCACAGGTCGAATGGTTGAATTGGTCGGTGCATCCGCAGGCCGAGCCGGATCGCCGCTTGTGCCATCGGGAGTGGGTAACGTTGCGGCCTGCTGCGGGCGCATCATCAGCACGGCAACACCGGCGTCGGCAAACAACAGTTGCGGCGCGCTCAGTTCCGGTTCGCGCGCTTTCTCTTTCTTTCGATAGAGCGGCCAGAACAGCGGAGTGGTGAACTCGTACTTGGCCGTATTCAAGCCCGTGAAGACGTCGCGCGCCTTGCCGTTGAAGTCGATCACGGCGAACTGTGCGGACTTAGAGTCGGGCCACTTGTTGTCCGGTGATGTGATGCTGTTCTTCGCGTTGGTGATCCTCGTCTTCAAGTCGTCAGGCGAATCTTTGTACCGCGACAGCCTGAACGTGTTCCCGAGTGCAACCACCACGAACAACAGGCTTAAGACCAGGCCGATCTTTTCGCCATGGTTCATGAACAACGCTTTGAAATCGATGCTTTTGAGCTTTTTCACGATTGGATTCCTTTGCTCACTGACCGCGCTGACGTCATCACCCCGAGACTGAGTTCGCAAATGTCACGACAAATCAACGTCATTATCAACCTGTACTGATCTCCGTACCTTAGCCATTGCCTGGAGTTACTGGAGCCTTGGGAGTGGCCTCCGGCACCGCCCCAGTACCGCCGCCGTTCGGAGCCGGTTGCGCTGGCACAACTGGCACCACGGGACTTGCTGGTGGGATCGTCCCAGATGCTGGTCCATTCAGTCTGCCGTCTGCTGCCGGAGCGGTCGGGTTGGCAGGGTCGACCTGAGGAGCCGTCCCCGCGGCAGGGGCTGGGACGGCGGGCACCGAAACGGGTGGCTGTGCGGCAGGTGCCACGGCCTCGGGTTTCACTTCTTTGTACAGCGTGATGATCCCACAGATGGCGACCCGTGCCATGAACGGATCCTGCAGGGCGGCGTCGAGCGCCGCGGCTCCGGCCGCAGCCTGACTGGCCGCGTTCGGATTGTCGTTGACTGCACCCTCGCGCGACGGGTCGCTTTCGCCGCCCGAGTTCAGCGTGGGAAAGCCTTGCGGACCGGCACCCGGTCCCATGCCCGGACGTCCACCACCAGCGACAGGCCCAAATCCCCCGGCACCACCGGCACCGCCACTCCTACTGTCAATATCGTTGTCGTGCAGGCGAACCATCTGGACTCGCAGGATCTCCACCGGCCAAGCCGACTTTTCACTCGCGGACAATTCAGCAATCAGGCTGGGAATCTTCCGATGATCCATGATCACGGTCATATAGAATCCGCGCGTCTTGTAGGGAAGGGCCGCGTCATCGTCGATGTATCGTCGCACGGAATTCGCGGCGGCTCCTCCGCCGGGCGCTCCCGGTCCACCACCCATCCCTGGAGCACCGGGCCCCGGAGCGCCTCCGCCGTGAGCTCCCGATGGGCCGGCGCTCATGCCTCCTCCCATCCCTCCCCCCATGCCACCGCCACCACCCCCACGGCTCGCACCGGAACCATCGTCACCCAGTTCTTCCTTGTAGTCGAAGTCAGCGGACGCCAGTTGACCGCTGCGATTGCCACCTTCACCGCCGCCGCCCGGACCGCCGCCAAATCCACCGGAGCCACTACTCATCATGCCACCGGCACCTCCGGGGGCTCCGGGCGGCATTCCTCCGGCACCGGGACCGCTGGGAGTGGCTCCCGCGGCCGATTTCCGCTGACTGGATGGTTGCCCACCGTGCAATTCAAATTTTTCAATCACATGAATTGACGCATCGCCGCGCTGCGCATCCGGTCCACCGTTGACATCGACGATGGCTCGCAACAGCGATTCCACCAACCACAAGTCTTCCTGGGCATCCCACATGTCCGCTGCGGAAGGCGCGAGTGTTCCCCACGTCCGTTGCGGCAGAATCCGTTCGTCCTGACCAAAGGAGACGATGCCGGAGCCATCCAACTGATTGAAAGGTCGGACCGACTCCCAGACCCGCCGGACATCAAACCCATAGGCCACTCGGTAGTTCTCGCGCCCGGCCAGTTGGATATCTCCGCGGTAGCCGTTTAGCCATGCGAACGGGGCCACCGCCTCGGGCCACATCATGCGGCTGCGCTGTCGTTCCCAGAGCAGGGCCTTGGTGTAAATGACCGCCCGATCCTGCTCGGTGTTTCTCGCCGCCAGCTTCGCCGTCCAGTCGTTATTGGGGATTTCGCCGGACGGGATCTTCCCAAAGGCCTCGTCCACCGTCTTGGTCCGCGCCGTGATCGTGGCGGCCAGCGAACCAGTGGCCATCCACCAGCCGGTGATTGTCATCAAGATGCCAACCCCGAGCAGTATCCAGAACTTTTGTTTCAAGATCGGTTCGAGTCGTTCCATGATGGCTGCCTTGTCTGCAAATCAAATTTGTGAACAGATAACGTGGGATGTCGTGACTGCGTGAATGCCAGACCAGTTACCGGGGTGGCCCCAGTGCCGCACCGGGTGCGGCCCCACCGGGAACAGCCGGCGGCGTTGAATGAGCGGCACCGGGTATCGTGCCGGGCCCTGCTCCCGTTGCGGAGCCGAGTCCTGGTTGAGTGGCAGGCACCCCGGCAGGCAACTGGCCGATTGCCGGTGCCACCGGAGCGGCGGGCTGTGCCTTGCGGTTTGCCACCGAAGTTGGTTGCCAAGCGAACTGAACCGTGAAGAGCTGCTGGGGAATCTTGATCGGCTTGCTCGGTGCCTTGTCGTCGTCCGCCAGCACCGGCCGACCTCCCGCAGCACCCGGCGTCAAACCGCCCAGACCGGGAACCACACCGGGGCCGGGGCTTCCACCAGGTCCGAAGCCTCCGGGGCCTGGTCCAAACGCACCGGGACCACCGCCGCCTCCGAAGGGTCTGGGCCGGCCCGGCTGGTCGATCGGATTTCCATTGGGATAGAAATCAATGAAGGCGGGTGAGGTCGAATCGAGGATTGTGGCGTGGGAGATTCCGATCATTCGCACGGGGGTTTCCACCATGCCGCCATGGGCATCCGGCCGCGTGACCGTCCACTTTTGCAAATCCTTCAGCAGGGTGTTGATGACAAAATTGGTCCCCTGCCCGAGTGCGGGATTTTCCTTGTCGTCGTGGTAATGCACGCAATTCAGTGTGAAGACATATCCGGGCCCCTTCGGCGCGTTCGTTTGATCGTCCAAGGCCATGTAACCTTTGACCTGTTCCGCCGACGGACCAGTGAAAGCACTGTACCAAGCTCCCAAGTCGTCATGCTTCTTGCAGGTCATGTTCCGGATCGTGATCCGGTTCATCCGCTTGATCTCTGTTTCATCCAGTTGCTTGCCCACGTCGCGCGGCAGGCACTCATCAACCGCCTTGTAAACTTCCAGCCAGTTTTCCCGTGTTTCGAGCATCCCCACCAGCTTCTTGCCCGCGGTGCGC
The DNA here is from genome assembly GCA_043732205.1 of Schlesneria sp. Classification (GTDB taxonomy): domain Bacteria; phylum Planctomycetota; class Planctomycetia; order Planctomycetales; family Planctomycetaceae; genus Schlesneria. Next base: position 18,145 of record JAYTIB010000641.1, read on the forward strand.
AGCTCGTCATTCTTCGTCTCTTCCTTTTGATAACTGCCCTGCAATCCCTTGGCTTCCTCTTCGATTCCCTTGGCGGCGGCTTCCTGTTCGCCGAATCGGGCTTCGCTGACAGATTGCCAGACCGCGCCATATCCCGCGGCCGACATCGACAGGCCGACCAGCAGCGAGGCCGCGGTGGCCACCGCCCACGGCTTCTTGCGGCGCACCTTGCGGGCGGTCGCGATTTCGGGTGGCAACAGCGTGGTGTGGATGTCCGTCAATTTCAGCGTTTGCAGCGCCAGGCCATACGGCACGCAGAAGGTCAACAGGTTGTCCTGGAACAGCGGCGCGTTCAGCACGTGATCGCCGGCCAACCCCTTGAAGCTGTCGACCCGCTCGACCTCGTATTGCAGGTTCTGCTGCAGGAACTTTTGCAGTCCCGCCAGCCGGAATCCGTTGCCGACGCCAATCAGGCGGCCGATCTTGGCACTGCGGTTGACGCTGGAAAAGAAGCCGATCGAGCGTTGGATTTCGGCCACGTAGTCGTTGAACACCGGACGCAGCGCCTGAAACACGGCGCGTGGATCGGGGGACTTGGTGGCGTTGCACTTCAGGTGCTCGGCCTTGGCGAACGTCAGCTTCATTTCCTTGGTGAGGGCGCGGGTGAAGTGATTGCCACCCACCGGCATGTTGCGGATCCAGATCTTGCGACCGTTGGTCACCATCAACGTCGTGTTGTCGCAGCCCATGTCGATCACGACCGAGTAATCTTCGGCGTCCTCACGGGGGGTGCCCAGGCGAAGTCCCAGCCGGTCGTAGCACAGGAAGTTGTACAGTCCCAGCGGCGCGATCTGGACAAGTTCAATCTCGACCTTCTTGGCCAGGAACGGCCGCATGTGTTGCTGGACCTGCTCGCGCTTCATGGCGAACAACCCGACCTCGCCGTCCAAGATGAAACCGCTCTCCTCAATGCCGCCGCCGAGTGTCTGGAAATCCCAGATCACCTCTTCTAGCGCAAACGGGATTTGCTGACGCGCCTCGTACTTCACAATCTCCCGGACTCGCGACGACTCAACCGGCGGCAGTTGAATGAACTTCGCCAGCGCTGTTTGGCCCGGCAGGCTGATGGCGACCAGATCCGAAGAGACTTGGTTGCGGGACAGAAAGGTGTCCAGCGCTTGTCGGATCAACTCATCGGGAACAGCATCGGGTTGGCTGAGCAACTTGGGATGAGGAACGTAGTCGAAGGCGACCGCCACCACCTGCTGAGCCGCCTCGGCGTACCGCAGCTTGATGGCCTTCAGACCCGCCTGACCGATCTCAATGCCCCATGCCGATTGAGCGTCTGCCATGATCGTAAATCTCCGTGAGTCCGGAAAAGTTCCAACGATCCCCCGTACGGGAACCCGTTGGAGCTGACCCTTCAACCTGTTGAATACTTGAAATGCCGCGATGTGAACTGCAGCGGACAAGCAAGCGACCGCATTCGATGTGAATCCTGCGAAGATCGATGTGTTTCGTGAATGGCTGAATTCCCAGTGAACGAACCGCAAACCTCCGCCGACCACCAGCCATTCAGTCGCATTCCATTTCGTCAGAGCAAGCTACTTGCGGTCTAACGCGAAGTCAACCAGCCGATTCCCGCTGCCGTTCCACTTTCCCGCCGCTTCGTACAAATCTTTTCTCCACCCAACCGAACCGATCACCAGACCCAGCGACCGCAATCAGAAATGCTTGGCCTGCTCGGAGGAATCAGACCGACCGGCCAATTCCATCCGACGTGAACATCTGACAACCGTTCGACGTGAAGCGCGAACTGGAAGTTCCGAAATTCTTTTCGTCTGATGGAATCGCCAGTCTGGGGACCGACTTCCTTCGTCGTTATGATCGTTCCCAGACCCACGGTCGCCCCACCTGCTAGAACCTGGATTCCATGAGCCTGCAAGACATCGTCATCCTGATCCCCAGCCACAGCCTGGAAGATTTCCCCACGGAACAGACGGACAAGCCCGCCGCCAGCCTGCTGAATTCATTCGCGGTGGCGTGGCATCCCGCGTTGCTGGCGTGCAGTGAAGTGCTCCCTCGGTGGCGTCGGGCCGACGAACCGTCGGCCGTGAATGCCACCCAACTGATCTTCGTGCCGACAGTGTGCGACGACTGGTTGCCGCACGGTTGGGTCGAGGAAGCTCGCACGGCCGGCGCGACCGTCATCTCGGGATTTCATGAACGCGCCGAAATGGAAGCGGTCGCACTGACGGCGCTGCCTGAACCGGTTGCAGTGGCGCCGGACTTGGTGGCCGATTTCTATTCGCTCGGGTTTTGCTGGCTGCAGGTTGAACTGCTGTCGCGTCACATGCGCAACTTCAGCAATGTCGACGAAGGCCGCATGCACGAGAAAGCGATCGCCGCCGCGCGTGCCGCCGTCGCCGATGATCGTGACACCGCTCAAACCCATTTGCGCGGCTGCTTCGAACTGCTGTTGGAAGCGCGCGAGCGGTTCTATCCCGTCGAGTGTTACCTGATCGATCTCTGCCTGACCTTCAACGATCTGGCCACCGACAAGCTGATTGAGGAGTTGGGCCGGGATGTCCCGATGAGTCTGCTGGCATCCGCCGTGGATCTGGAAGCCCTGATCAAGAAGTCCCCGGCCGTGCGCGACGCGCTGGTGGCCGCCTGCCATGCCCAGCGCGTCTGTCTCGTCGGCGGAGAAGAACGCGAAACTCCGCTGCCATTGCTGCCGCTCGAATCGGTGCTCCATCAGTTCCTGCGCGGACGCCAGCGCTGGATGGACATGATCGGCCAGTCGCCGGTGGTGTGGGGTCGGCGCAAGTTTGGACTCACGCCTCCGCTGCCCCAGTTGCTGGTCAAGCTGGGATTCAAAGCCGCCCTGCATGTGGTCTTGGATGACGGCATCTATCCAGATCACGAGTACACCAAGCTCCGGTGGCGCGGCAGTGATGAATCGATCATCGATGCGCTCAGCCGCATCCCGCTCGCCGCGGACAGCCCGTCGAGTTACCTGCGGTTTCCGGTCCGCATGGCCGAGTCGATGGATCATGATCAGGTGGCGGGATTGATCTTTGCCCGCTGGCCGGACGTCACGGCTCCGTGGTACGAGGATCTGCGCCGGTCGCAAAAGTATGCCCCCGTGTTGGGACGGTTCGTCACCCTGCAACATTTCTTCGCGTCGACGGAGTTGCCGGGTCAACTGAGCACGTATCAACCGAACGAGTACTTTCCCCCGAACCTGATTCAATCCGTTGCACGCCGCGAGACCGATCCGCTCGGCCGGTACGCCGACCATGCGCTGCGCCGCCGCCGCTTCGACGCGGCTCTCTGGTGCCGCAACCTGTCCCGAGCCATGTTGAAGCAAGCTGTCGACCTGCCGGAATCCGTTCAGGCGGAGCGAGACCTTGAGGCGGCCGCACCCGATGCGGAGCCGGCGGCAATCACTCGCGCGAACGAAGTTGTCGCAACAGCCGAAGCGGACTGGCCGCGCGAAATCTCGCGATTGGTCATGCATGGTTCCGGCCAGCGACGCGGATTCCTGCTGGTGAACTCGCTGTCGTGTACTCGCCGAGTCTGCGTGCCGTTGCCGCGACTGAAGTCGCTTCCCGCCATCGCCGGGCCGGTCAAGGCCGCTCATGTCGACGCCGTTCATCCCGAGAACTCGGTCGTCGTGGTCGAGCTTCCGGGAGCCGGGTATGTCTGGATCCCCGAGGACGAGCGGGCCGCTGTGGCACCCGCCAGCAAGCCGTCATTGGTCGATGACGGAGTGCTCAGGACCGAGTGGTTTGAACTCGTCATCAACGAGCAGACCGGCGGCATCGGACACATTCGCCTGCACGAGCAACGGGCCAAGCGGCTCAGTCAGCAACTGTCGTTTCGCTTCCCGCGCGAACGGACGATCGGGACGGGCGAAGAGGCGATCAAGACCCAATATGCCGAGATGCGATGCATTCGGCGCGAGATCACCGCCCGCAGTCCGGTCCGCGGCGAAATCACCACCACGGGCGAAATCGTCGATCAAGCGAACGGTGAACGACTCGCCACATTCCGCCAAGTGACTCGTGTCTGGCGGGCGCGGCCCATCGTCGAGATTGAAGTCGAGTTGAGTGATCTCAAGATCCCCGATGGCGATCCCTGGAACAACTACTTCGCGTCCAGGTTCGCATGGAGCGACAGCACGTCGGCCGTCACCCGCAGCATTTTTCACACGGCCCAGGGATTCGGAAGCGAACGCTTTGAGACATCGGACTACATCGAAGCCGCATCCGATGCCGAACGGCTGACGATCGTGCCGCACGGTCTCCCCTTTCACCGCAAGACCGGCGCGCGGATGGTCGACTCACTGTTGGTCGTTGCCGGTGAATCGCGCCGCCAGTTCAAGTTCACCATCGTCGTCGATGCCGCGTTTCCGCTGGAAGCCGCCTGGAACGCGACGACGCCCGTCGCCGTGATTCCGACCGAGGTCGGCCCGCCGCGCGCGGGAGCGACCGGCTGGTTCTTCCGTCTCGACGCGCGCAACGTGCAACTGACCCGCGTGCTCGACCAGATTGATCCATCATGCGACTCGCTCGCCTCCGGCGATGGCGACACCATGCCGCTCCCATCCGGACCTGGTTTCGCCGTGCGGTTGATCGAGACCGAAGGCCGGGCCAAGCGAGTCCGATTGCAAACGTTTCGCCAGCCGATCTACGCGAGAAAACGCGACTTCCTCGGCCAGACGCTGACGGAACTCGTGTTGGAAGGCGACGCCATCCTGTTCGACATGGGAGCCTTCGAAGTTGTTGATGTCGAACTCCGTTTCGGCCAGTCGTAAGCTTCTCGTTTTCCATTTTGCAATTTGCAATTCGCAATTGGCACTTTGCAATTCCCCTTTTTCACTCAGCCCTCCCCGAGTCCCGCTCATGTCGCTTTGGTCCACTCTTCGCGGTCACGCTGAACAGCGCGAGATGTTTCGCCGGGCGGTGCGGCGCGGGCGGTTGTCGCAGTCGTATTTGTTCGTCGGTCCCGACGGTGTGGGAAAGCAATTGTTCGCGCGCCGGTTGGCCCAGTGTCTGCTCTGCCGTGAGCCGGGTGGCGATGAACTCGAAGCGTGCGGCGAATGCTCGGGCTGCCGCCCGTTTCTGGCGGGGAACCATCCTGATTTTCTGTTTGTGGAGCGAGTCGAAGGCAAGCGTGAACTCTCCATCGATCTGATCGCCGGCTCCAAGGAACGGCGGGGACAGGAGGGGCTGTGTCACGACCTGTCGTTGCGACCGCTGGCCGGGTCGCGCAAGGTCGCCATCATCAACGATGCCGACTCCATGAACGACGAGAGCGCCAACTCGTTTCTGAAAATGCTCGAAGAACCGCCCGAACGGGCGATGCTGATGTTGATCGCGTCCAATCTCGACGCCGTGATCCCGACGATTCGCTCGCGCTGCCAATTGGTCCGGTTCGCGCCGCTGTCGAGGGACGATGTCGAAACGCTGTTGATCGAACAGGGACTGGCACCGTCGGCGGACGAGGCCCGGATCGCCGCGGCCCTCTGTGACGGCAGCCTGACGATCGCCCGCCAGTTGCTCCGTCCGGAACTTCGCGACTTGCGATCGACGTTGTACTCCGCGCTGTCCCAAACCAATTTCAGCGGCTTGAGTCTCGCCAAGTCATTGCTCGAAGTGATCGACACCATCAGCGCGGACACACCCGAGCAGCGAGTCCACGCCAACTGGCTGATTCGGTTCGCCGTCGAGTTCTATCGTTCGGCGCTGCGGTTCCTCACCCAGGAAGCGAACTTCGTCCGCGGTGATGCAGGCGCGATCCCCCAAGCACACGAATGGGCGTCCGCCTTGGCGACCCGCACAGAACCGATCGAGTTGATCGGCGCCCTGATCGACCGCTCCATCAACGCCACCAGCCACATCGAACAAAACGCCCCCGTTGCTCTGACGTTGGAAACGCTGCTGGACGATCTCGCGCGGATGTCGCGCCCGGCAGAGGTCCGACGATCTTAATCTCCTTGTCTCCCGCCACCAACCAACCCAACACCTCCCATTCATTTCCCCTTCTTCCCCAAACACCGCGGCCTGACGGCTGACAGTCCAACCAACCGCGGACTATAATCCGGCCGCTCATTTCACCGGGCTCGACACGCGCCCCTCGCAACGCACCGCCTCACCATTGAAGGTCGTATGGATACACCTGGCTCGGATTTGTCTTACGTGGTTCGCTACGGAGTGACGCGGATCGTCGGCGAGTTCTCGGCACGGGGCCTGGGCTCGGTGGCTCGCGGAGCCGCCGTGATCATCAGGAGTGACCGCGGACAGGAATGGGGGACCGTCCTCTCCACGGCCACCGAACAATCACGCAAGTATCTCGGCACCGCCGATGAACACGGACGCATCCTGCGGCTGGCGACCCCCGAAGATGAAGTTCAGCGCGATCAAAACCTCGCGTCCGAGAAGGAGGCGTTCGTCGGTGGCCAGGAGTTGGTTCGCGAACGCAGCATGCAAATGCAATTGATCGACATCGAGCGGGTGTTCGGCGGCGAACGGCTGATCTTCTACTATCTGGCCGAGGACCGGGTCGACTTCCGCGAACTGGTCAAGGGCTTGGCCAAACGATTCCAAACGCGGATCGAAATGCGGCAAATCGGCATCCGCGACGAAGCCAAGCTGCTGGCCGACTACGGCGACTGCGGTCAGCCGGTCTGCTGCAACACATTCCTGCGCGAGATGCCGCCGGTCTCCATGAAGATGGCCAAGCTGCAAAAGGCGACGCTCGATCCAACCAAGATTTCCGGACGTTGCGGCCGGCTCAAATGCTGCCTGCGGTACGAATACGACACCTACGAAGAAAGCCGCCGCGAACTTCCGCCGGTCGGTGCGACCGTCGTCACCAAGCAGGGAACCGGGCGGATCATCGGCCAGGAACTGCTCGCCCGGAAGTTGATGGTCGCCTATGAGGGCCAACGGCACGTGATGACCGACGAGAAGGACATCCTGACCGTCGTCAGCACCAAGTCGGGTAAGCCGCAACAGCCAGCCGGCACCGCGGAACGTGAATCAACCACGGAATCGGCCGACTCGCCACGCCGGGAAAACCGGCCACAGGGCGAGCAGCGGCCGGATGACCGACCGCGCGGCGATGACAACCGCCGCGATGGACGCAGTCCACGCCCCGGCCCGCCGCGTTCCGAGGGTTCCGACGATCAACGAGACAAACCGAATCCGGACCGACCAGCATGAGTCGCGTGGACGGAATGAGGTGGCGAGTTTACTTGTATGCGTGAAGGCTTGGGGTCGGGTGTTCAAATTTCAAAATTGGCCGGTCGAACGGTTCTCGATGGTCTCACGGACAACCGGCCAATTTTGAAATTTGAACACCCGACCCCTGAAGTGACCGGCGCGACGATTTGGAAAGAACCGAATTGATGAACACATCCCTGTCCCGACTGCGTTGTTGCCTGGCTGCCTTCGGATTCGTTCTCGCGACCGGCGTGGTCTCGGCCGATGAGCCGCCGCTGTCGCAGTACTACGGCTTTCGTCCGATTGAAGTTTTCAAACTCGCCGAACGCTCCAGCAACTTGTTGAGCGGCGATTTGAATCACGACGGTCTGGCCGATCTGATCCTCATCGACAACGGGCACAGCCGGTTGGATCTGTTGATCCAGCGCAAGGAAGTACCCAAGGTCAGGGATGTTCCCATCGGACGCTCGGACGTCAACACGGTCGAAAGTCACTGGCGGTTCGAACACCGCAAGCTGCCGGTCGACCGCGAAGTCGCGGCCCTCACACTGGGCGACTTCAATGGCGACGGCCGAACCGACATCGCCTACTTCGGCAACCCGGACCAACTGATCATCCGCTTCCAACCCGCGCAGGGTGAGTGGACCGAGAAGTCCCAACAGCGGGTGCCCGACGTCGCCCCCACGCCGTGGTTTCTGACGGGTGGTGACCTCGACAGCAACGGGCTCGACGACCTCGTGATCCTCGGCAAGCATGAAACCATCGTCTTCTACCAGTTGGTCAAAGGGACGCTGGCCCCGCCGAAGAAGCTGCTGAACACTTCCGACAAACTCGGGCTGGCCCAGATCGCGGATCTTGATGGCGACGGACGAAATGACCTGTGCTACCTCGCGGGCGAGGGCTTGACCCGCGCGCTGGGGACACGCTTGCAACTGGCCGACGGTCAACTGGGACCGGAATACATCTTCGATCTCGAGCGCCCCCGTTCGGTGACGCTGCGGGATGTTGATGGCAAGCCGGGCCAGGAAGTGCTGACCATCGATTCGCGCACGGGACGCATCAAGATGCTGCGGGTCGAACGGCGGAAGCCCGATGCGCATGACCTGCCCGATCGACTGATTCATTTCGGTTTCGGGAAGCAGGGCTCCGGCCGCGAACGCGATCTGACGATTGGAGACGTTGACGGCGACGGCCTGAACGATGTCGTCGTGACCGACCCCGATG
>JAYTIB010000642.1:0-3820 GCA_043732205.1 Schlesneria sp.
AGCGCGGTGACTTCGAGCGGAATGTCATCGGCCGTCTTCTCCGACGCCTTCGCCGTGATCGAACTGTGCGGCACCACCAGTTTCAATTTGGCCACGGGGGATGGCGGCAGCGTCAGTTGCAACTTGCGCATGGGCAACTGGCGTCGCACCGGAACGCTCAGGGTCAACTCCATCGTGTGCGGGTTGGGTCCGCGGAACCAATAGGCGATCCCCTGATCGCGATCCTTCCGCTCCTCATAGACCGCCTCGCCGGCACCGGTGTAGCGCGCGTCGACCAGGGTGGCTTCGTTGAACTGCAACGGGAGCTTGACGAACTCCGACGTCTGACGGAGTTGAACCACCAGCTTGGCCTTCAGAGTCGCACGGTCATCGTTCGCATCACCAGTGAGTTCGATTGACGAGACCGACGCGGCCGGGACCGTCTCGCGATCCACACGGCGCGGCGGGTTCAGCGCTTCGAGCAAGTCTTCCAGCGTGAGATTCGCGGGGACGGGAACCGGCTCGCCCTGCTTGTTCAACACGAAGCGAATTCCGGTCAGCAGCGATTCCAGCGGCGGGCGTTTTTCCGCATCGGGATTGATTGTGGACGGCGGCTTCGTGGGGTTGGCGGGATTGGTGGCGTCGGCCACCGGCTCGCGCGGGGGCGGGGTCGGCGGCACGGTCGCGGGACGAACCGGTTCCTGCGCATGAACCAGTCCCGCTGCCAGCATGCAGGCAGTCAGGAGCAGTCCGCTGCGGACGGGTCGTCGAACAGTGATTGAAGTCGTCTCCATGTTCTCACCACCGGCGCACTGGCGTTCCCTGCAACTGGCTTCGTGACGGTAGCTCGTCGTGGCTTGGAGTGTACCGGTCATGACAGGACCGCGAAAGCCGCCGCTGCCGAACCGTCCTTGATGCATGTCGCATGTGCTATCGGTCGAACAACTGTGATTTGCCCGTTTGCCGTAGCACGGACGCCTCGTCCGTGCGTCCATCGGTATCGGGGGTTCCGCACGGACGAGGCGTCCGTGCTACAGGGAAAATGAAAGTTGCGTGACCACTATGCGAGATGCCGCATCAATTCTTGGTGAATGCCTGATCCGTTCGTGGCCAGCAGGTTCGGCTCTTCCAATTGGAAGGGGCCGCCATCCACTCGGGTGACGCGGCCCCCCGCCTCCTCGACCAGCACGACACCCGCCGCCATGTCCCACGGCTTGAGGCTCGTGGACCAGAATGCATCGAGGCGTCCGGCGGCGACATAGGCCAGGTTGAGTGCCGCGGAACCGGTGCGCTGGACCGTCTGGGCATGGGGCAACATTCTTAGAAACCGCTTCACGGCGATGTCGTCCGGGTGCGTGGCCACGGGCAGGCTGGCCACCACCATTGCCTGGCCGAGTTCCGTCACATCCGACTTGTGCAGCGGCCGACGGTTCAGCGTCGCTCCGCTGCCGCGAGCCGCCAAGAACATCTCATCGCGGGTTGGATCATAGATCGCCCCGACCACCAGCCGCCCTTCAAACTCCAGTCCGATCGAGACCGCGAAGTACGGGAAGCCGTGGACATAGTTCGTCGTCCCGTCGAGCGGGTCGACAACCCACCGGTACGGCGAATCGGGACGCACTTCATTCAATCCCTCCTCGCCATGAAACCCGTGTTGGGGATACCGCCCCTTGAGAAAATTGTGGATCACCTCTTGCGCTGCGAAGTCGGCTTCCGTGACGAGGTTCGACCGGCTCTTTTCGCGAACGGTGAACTTCGATGACCACGCGCGCAGGACATGTCCGGCGCGCCGCGCCGCCTCTTCGGCCGCCTGCAAGAATTCGAGCATCCTGCCTCCTCAAGTTGAGCGCGACGACGTGCGCCGCGCCATGAATCGTCCAAACCCTGTGCAAGAGACACTGCGGCGATAGTCGCTGATCGCTCCGCGATCAGAGCGTTGGATCGCGGAGCGATCCACGACAGTAATTGATTCGCCGATCCTGAGTGGTTTTGGTCCCGACTCCCGCTCTGCTGAATCATGGCTCACAGTGGCGGAGGGTCACCTCGATCCGGTCGGCATCCACCGCGCATTGCCCGAGCGACATCCGGTTGTTTCCGACGGCGCGATTATGAAGAAGTTCCACGCTCCCGGCCAGCGGCCAACGGCATTCACTTTAGCCAAGTAACCCGAAGTGTCAGCGAGGGCCAAGTAACCCGATGTGTCAACGAGGGAATGGCGGGGCATGGCCGCTGTCGCCCGCCCTCGCTCACGCGTCGGGTTACTAACGTGAGTGCCATTGGGCCAGCGGCTCGCGACGATCGTGACAACCGCGTCAATCGCGACAATCGGAAATCCCGGCACAACCGTCAAACAGTCCGTTCCTTCCGCAGAAACCGCCACGAGGTCACAAACGCTTCTGTTCCCACGGGTGAATCCGCGCGAGACTCAAGGGGTTCGTGCGTGCCGATTCTTCCCGAGATACGGTTGCACACGGACTCGAACATGGCCGCCGTTCCGTCAAAGCGAAGCGACACAATCCAAAATGGAGACATTCGGCAACATGTCCCTTCCTTTCCGGAAACCTGTGTTATGTTTGCAACACGAGATGCGTTGATTGGCGAACGCTGTGCGACTGACACGTTTGAAACGATTCCGACAGACCTTCTGATTGTCATGACAACCATTGGACGCGCGTCCCAGCCGGACCGCACGGGGAACTGAAATGTTTGAATGGACAGTGCAGCACATTGTGTTCATCGCCGCGGTGGGTGTCTTCACCGGCGTCGCGGCCTACATCGACACCTTCTTCTGGAAGATTCCCAACAAGCTGACGGTCCCCTTCTTCCTGGCGGGATGGCTTTACCAGGGCATCTTCTGGGGACCGGCGGGGTTGCTGGACGGACTGACTGGATTCGCGCTCGGCTTCGGCACGTATTTCGTCGCGTACTTCGTCAGGGGTGCCGGTGGCGGCGACGTCAAACTCATGGGGGCACTGGGCGTCTGGCTGGGCCTTAAGATGACTCTCTATCTGATGATCCTCAGCACGGTCATTATCGTGATCGATGTCGCCGTCATCAGCATGTACAAGGTGCTGCGGTACGGCACGAAGAAATGGAAGAAGCAGCACCTCGCCACGGGGAAGACGGACTCGAATGGCAAGCCGGTCTTCAAGACGGAAACGATGGCAGAAAAGCGCGCCCGCCGCATCCTTCCGTTTGCCATTCCCTTGGCCACCGCCGCCTGGCTGCTGATGCTGCTGAACGGAGCCGGGATCATCAAGGATGGACAACTGGGACCGTCGCGGATCGAGCCGCAAGAACAGGCTCAGGCACAGGTGGACCGATGAGAAACACCATCACAGCCGGGGTTCGTCACCAGCCACCGCGGCGATCACGACGCGGCGTGCTCAGCATGGAACTTGTGCTGACACTGCCGATCCTGTTCGTGGTGCTCATGGGGCTGTTCGAGTTCACCATGCTGTTTTATTCACGCAGTTTGATTGTCGAGGCGACCCGCGTCGGAGCGCGCAAGGCCAGTCTGCCGGGCGCAACCCAGGAGTCCGTCGAGGACGAAGTGCGACGAGTCCTCAGCCCCCGGTTGCAGGCCGGGATTCAGATTGGCGTCGATCCGGGAAGTCACAGTGGTGACGTGGTGGTCGTGTCGGTTCAGACACCCATGACCTCCGCCTCGCCCGATTTGCTCTGGCCGATCGGAGTCGGTCTGGGCGGACGGAATCTGTATTCGGAAACACGAATGATCAGGGAATAGCCGCATTAGGCAAGTGAGTGTTGACGTGACCGACAAAAGTCCGAATCAGGCGAGCCGGGCGGCGTAAGCCCCCGGACTCCTGGCTGCACAAAA
>JAYTIB010000643.1:0-3812 GCA_043732205.1 Schlesneria sp.
ATCAGGAAAACATCTCGATCGACGGAACCGCCCGCCGGGTCAACCGCAGGGACAAGAAAGCCGACAAGCTCGTCGATCCCGACTGGCCGCAGGGGATCAAGCTCGTGGCCGATGGCGACGTGATCCTGGCCCCGCAATTGGATGTCCCGGCCATTCGTTTGAAGAACATCCCGAAGTTCGTCGTTGAGGGAATCACGATCAACGCGACGGGCAAGGCCATCGGCGTCGAAGTCACCGGAGACATGTCCGAAAGCCGGCTGAGCGGTTTGAAGATTTCAGGATTCACCCAAGTCGGTGTGGCCTGCTCGGGCGCCCAGGGAAGCGCGTTCGGCAACAGCCAGCTCGTCCTGGAAAAACTGACACTGGAACCCGCCGCCGGCTCCAGCAGTGCGATTGGAATCCGCATGCAAAGCGGCGCTGAGGGGGATCCCAGTGGCACCATTGTTCGCAACTGCCGACTGCACGGACCCCTGGCGGCGGGTGTGGCGATTTCCGGAGCCGGACCCTACCAGATCATCGTGGCCGGAAACATTTTCACCAAGGTGCAGGAAGCGGTTCGCTTGGAAGGCGCCGTCCAGTGGAAGGACATCGCGATTCTCAACAACACTTTCCACGAGGGCCGTCACGGGATCTTCTTCACACACATGCCCGCGGAAGGTTCGCGGAGTCTCAGTTTTCGCCGGAACCTGTTCACGAAAATGACCGCTGCGGAAGGTGTGGTTCAAACGGGGTACGACCAGGGACGCTTGGGGACCATGCTGACATCAGACCGGCCCGGCTGGGAACTCAACTACTCTGACCGGCCCAAGCCCGCGGCACCGCAAGCGGGAGAGATCAATCCGCTGTGCGATAACAATGGCAAGCGCGGTGAGCAGGGCTTCGCCTTCACCTCGACTGATGTCACGAACGCCAAGTTCCTGGCACCATCGGACAAGAGCGTGCAACGTGCTGTTCCCGGCGCGAAAGAAGGGGAACAGAACTGGGTCGGCGCGATCGGTCCCTGATCCGAAGAGCCCCCGCACAACCCGCGTGACCGTCAAGATCGGAACAGGGTGTGAGCGCAATGCATTGCTGGGCCGTGAGTTAATTATTTCGGTGTACATTCTCACCGCACGTTTTGCCGATGCGAACGGCCCGCGATCCCCGACTCTTGGCACAACGCGGGTGGCAATGACATGTTAGCCGCCAAAGCCCGGCTGCCGTCCTCGGCACCGTCGCAGCCACTGTCATGCGGTCTTGTGCCGCAACTCAATTGATACGCTTCACTTAAAGTGTACAGTTGTTCATGGGCTGGACGAACCTCTAGGATGATCCCGCCTACCTGACACCGCCCACGTCTCTCCTCTCGTGGCGTTGATTCCCCCCGGTTGATCACCGCAGTTTCAATTCACAGTCCCGGTGTCGGCGTCGGCAATGAAGGTGCCGTCATGTCCTCCCGTACACGAACTCATCAGCATCACCCGCGCGCGCTGCATGGCGACATGCATCGGACGCGCGCCCGTTCCATTCGACCAACGGTCGCACATCGACAGCGCGGAACCACCAACCATCGGACCGCGAACTTCAGTGCCCCTGAAACCTGGTACGAACCGCAGGATCAGGCGACCGTTCGTTACGTCATGCAACCGGCCGGTGACGGCTACATTCATCCGGTGACGATTGAAGACGTGCGTCAGCGGATTGCCGAGTTGCCCGTCCGATTCACGCAGCCGATCGAGGTCGTTCAGTTCAGCGCGATGACCCGGAAGCGCAGCCTGTTTCCGCTGTATGGAATGCAGTGGGGACCAAACATCTACCTGTATCCGATCGAGGCGTCGTTGCAGGAAACCTACCGCCGCCCTCCGACCCCGCAGCAGTTGATCGAAGCCCGGATGTTTGGCGGCGTCTGGAAACAGGAAGGCCGGATCTGGACGCTCTCGTGGGCGCGCGAGTCGATTCGTGACTTCTATCTCAACAATGTCCTGGTCCACGAAATCGGCCACGTGAATGATTCGCGGAACACCAATTCCGCCGCGCGCGAACGACACGCCAACTGGTTTGCCACCGAATACGGCTACCGCAGTTCGCGCGGAAGAATCTGACGAACGTTGAGTGGAACATGGCCGCTCAACTTCAGACATCGCACACTTGGGCCGCGTGTCGCAATGCCGCCACGGGATCGCTCCAAGTGGGGATGAATTCTTGGGCGACGAATCCCTTGTAGCCGGTCTCGACAATCGCACGCATGATCGGCGGGTAGTTGATTTCCTGAGTCTCGTCGAGTTCCGCGCGGCCGGGGTTGCCGGCGGTGTGGTAGTGGGCGATCACATCTTTGTACTGGCGGATGCGGCGGATGATGTCGCCGTTCATGATCGCGACGTGGTAGATGTCGAACAGCAGTTTGAGGTGATCCGAGCCGACACGCTTGATCAGGTCGACGCAGAAGTCGACGTTGTCGCCGAAGTAGCCGGGATGACCCTTCATCGGATGCGTGTTGTCGCGCGAGTTGAGGTGTTCGAGGCAGAGCGTGATCCCCTGACGCTCGGCGTGCGGCAGAACTTTCTTCCAGACTTCGATGCAATCGGCGGCGGCCTTCGTTTCGTCCATTCCGTCGAAGCGCATGCCGGTGAACGTGATGACGCGCTGCGAGCCGATCGCTTTGGCGACGTCGATGGCGTCGGTCAGTTTCGCAATCACTTCATCCTTGAACTTCGGATTGCAAGGGCCTTGGGCGAAGCCGTGGCTGCTGACGAGCGAGATCTCCAGGCCGATCTCCTTCGCGGCCTTGTAGGCGTCGCGCGGAATGCCTTCGATCGCGACCAGGCCGATCTCCTTGCTGTGCCGGGCGAGGACTTCGGGCTTCATCGGGTTGAAGCACCAGCCCATGACGCTCTGGCGGATGCGGCCCTGTTTGACTCGGAAGGCCGGGTCGGCGGATTCGCGCGGGAGCTGGGCTTGAACGGCATGTGACAGCGACAGGCCGATGGCGGTGGCGGCAGTGCCTTGCAGGAGTTCGCGACGAGACAACGCGGGCATGGTTGGATTCCTTTGTGGGGAGGATTCATCGTTGGTGTGGAAGAGGAGATCTTGCGGTGGTGCGCGTGGGCTGGTCGGGAGACGAGCCCACAACGGCGCGACCAACCCACAATGCAGTCCTCGCTCACGCTTCGGGTTACTGTTGCTCGGCCATCAGCCTCAACTGGCCGCAGGCGGCGTCGATGTCGGCTCCTTTGCGTTTTCTGACCGTGGCCGGGATGCCGAATGATTCCAGGACGGCGACGAATTCGTTGGTTCGCGGGGCCGACGGTTCCACGAACGGTAACTCGGTGACGCCGTTCATCGGGATCAAATTGACGTGCGCGATGCGCGACTGCAGTTCTTTCGCCAGGAGGCGCGCGTGCTGGGGATCGTCGTTGACTCCCGAGAGCAGGACGTATTCGTAGGTGACCCGGCGGCCGGTGATTTCGAAGTAGTCGTCGGCGGCTTGCAGGATGGCGGCGATGCCGATCTTGTCGTTGACCGGGACCAGCTTGTCGCGGATCACGTCGTTGGGGGCGTGCAGTGAGACCGCGAGGTTGTACTGCTTTCCGGTCTTGGCCAGTTCGCGGATCTTGTCGGGGAGTCCCACGGTCGAGATCGTGATCCGCCGCGCTCCCAGGCCGAGTCCCCCCTTTTCGTTCAGGCTTTCGAGAGCCGGGACCAGCGCCTTCAAGTTGGCGAGTGGTTCGCCGATCCCCATCACGACGAGGTTGGTGATCTGTTCTCCCTTCTTGAGCAGCCGGTCCAGCAGCAGAACCTGTTCGAGGATTTCGCCGGTGGTCAGGTTCCGCTTC
>JAYTIB010000644.1:0-3795 GCA_043732205.1 Schlesneria sp.
TTGTCGGCCGACATCCGCAAGGAGATCGCATCGACGGCCTTGGCGCGAGCACTCGATCATCCCGTACTGCGTTTGCCCGGACTCCTCGCAAAGGTTCAGCGGTTGTTGAATGTCGATGGATATGGCGTGCTCGATCGCGAGGACGCCTCGGACACTGTCGAATTGAACCGCGACCTGCTGTTGAAGCAATTCGATCTGGTGTAGGAGTGTGTCATTCAAACCGCGACCATCGAGCCGCGACCGTGAGGGAGCGGGGTATCAGGAATGGACCGCTCCCTTACGGTCGCGGCTCACTCCAGAATGCGGCGATCGTGATCTCGCGGCTGCATCGAGGCGAGAAGCGGCTGGTGTTCATCGACAGTCGTGCTCGTGCCGAGCAACTGGGTCTGGAACTTCGACAACTCGGAGTGACAGCGTTCGTCACGCACAGTTCGCTCAGCCAGGAACAGCGACACCAGGCCGAAGATGCTTTCGCGAACCGAGACGACTGCGTGATTGTGGCGACCAGTGTGCTGGAACTCGGGATCGACGTGGGCAACTTGGATCGGGTGATTCAGATCGACAGTCCGGCAACGGTGTCGAGCTTGCTCCAGCGGATGGGCCGCACAGGTCGCCGCTCTGGCTCGACACGCAACTGCTTGTTCCTGGCGACTCGGGACGAATCGCTGATCCAGGCCGCCGGTCTGATCGAACTGTGGTCGGATGGCTATGTCGAACCGATTGTGCCACCGGCCGAACCGTATCACGTTCTCGCACAGCAACTGATGGCCTTGATCCTTCAGGAGCAGGGCATCGGCCGCAACACGTGGAGCGAGTGGATTGCCAACGTGCCAGCGTTTCAGCAGATGCCAGCGGAGAACATCGAACGCGTTGTCGAATGCCTGCTTCAGAAAGAGTTGCTCTGGGACGAGCAGGGCCTGCTCGGGATCGGTCGTCGTGGCGAAGAAGAGTTTGGCCGCAAGCATTTTCTGGAACTGATGTCGGTGTTCCTCTCGCCACCACTTTTCACCGTCCTGCACGGTCGCAATGAACTGGGGTTCGTCGACGAACTGACGTTCCTCGGCAAGCAGGAAGGCCCCCGGGTTCTGCTATTGGGTGGACGTGCCTGGAAGGTGACTCATGTGGACTGGTCGCGCAAGGTCGCCTACGTCGAAGCCACTGACGAAAAAGGACGATCACGGTGGAAAGGAGCCGGGCAGGGTCTGAGGTTTCGCATCTGCCAATCGATCCAACGTCTATTGGCTTCCCGCGAAGAACGTGCGTGCTGGTCGCAACGCGCGCGCGAACGCCTGGCTCAGATTCGCAACGACTACGAGTGGCTGTCTCCGACGGACAACACGATCTTGATCAATTCCGATGGCAACGTCGGTTGGTGGACCTTCGCCGGACACGGAGCGAACGCCAGCCTGGTCTCTGCGCTCTCCGAGGCGACCAGCAGCCGCGTGGAGCACGACAGCTTCTCATTCACATTTGAGAGCCGGGTTGATGCGTCTGAGGTGCAACAGGCCATCGATCATCTCCGCACTCGCGCCGTCAACGAACTCCTGCCCAGCCTCGACGACCGCGCCATCCAAGGTCTGAAGTTCTGTGAATGCCTCCCCGAAGACCTAATTCTGACGTCGCTCCGGCTGCGACTACAAGAAACACGGGGAATTGAACACTCGCTCCAATTGCGCACGCGGACCATCGTTCATGGCTACGAGTAAACATGCGAACATCCTTCATTTCAAAGGTGAATGTTTATAAGCGACATGCTTACGAAGGCAGAACTCTTGTCGCGAGGTTGGACAGATGCATTGATCCGGTGTTTTATGCCGGCTCCCGATGATACCCGACCCAATCCGAAATTCGCCAAAGCGGCACGAATGAAGTTATACGAGCGTCAACGGGTCGAGAAGTGCGAGGCATTGCTGCAGTTTGCAAGAAAGAAACAAGAGGCCCACCTCCGAAAGCAATCTGCGAAAAGGGCGGTGGAGACAAAACGAGCCAAGATGCAGGAGTACCTAGACGGCCTAACGATTGAAATTCCATTTATTGAAAATGATGAGCTGATTACTCGGTCTCAGAGACACCATTATATCATTTGGATTGCCGATGACGGTTTACCTCCAGTCGAACGACCATGTGTTAACTACATTCGACATTGCGAGACGGAGTATGAATCATGCTTGGCGCGAATCGCGGAAACAACGGGACGTTGTGATGCCTACATTGAAATCAAAGGGAAAGTCGTTGAAGCCATCGCAGAGAAATACGACTGCTTGGCGGAGGAATGCGAAAAGCAGTTGAAACTTTCGTGGAAGAGACACAATGAAGATGTCGTGTGATGAGTCGCGGAGTTGAAGCAGTTGTCACTCGCTCTGAAGTATCGTGACTCCCCGCCGGCCGGCTGCGGTGGTTCGAGCCGGTGACCGTGAGGTGGGCCACGCTGGACGGTGATACGGCGGGCGAATGTCACGACGGCAGATGTCAGGAGGAAGATCGGCAGGATGTGGGCGTGATTCAGAGCGTTGAGCGACGCAAACAACGCCTCGTTCTTCGCCACATGCACCGGGAAATGCGGCGACTGCCCGGCCTCGGGAAGTAGAAGTGGTACTCGACGGTCTGAGTGTGGTAGGGCTCCCGGTACAGGTGGACGGTCTTCGTGCGGCGGCTTCGGAGCCCTCCACCTTCCCCTGCGGTCGGCGGCATTGGGGCTGCCGACCGGCAGTTCAAATTCCCGTAATGAACATCGCGCCACACCCCTCATTGCGCTTCTACCAACGAATTCCGATCGCCTGGAGTTCGCGGCGGGCGGCTTCGAAGTCAATGGAATGCACGGCTCGTTAACCTTCGTTCAAGAAGAACAGGCGTTTTCCACTCTCACGGAGGCACAATGCGATCGGTGGTTGTGAACCGGTGGCGATCGTCACGAATTCGCGGAATCGGTCCCCATCTCGTCGCCAGACTCGGATGGTTCGATCCGAACTGGCGGTCATCAGACAATCACCATCATCGGCAAGAGCCAGTGCCGTGATCCGTTCGGAATGGGCCGTCCAATCGAAAAGCAGCCGTCTGCGGCGGTCAATCCAGAATACCCGTCCCGAGAACGTTCCCACGGCACAATGGGCTTCGTCGCGCGCGAGGGCAATCGCAGATACTGGTTCCGATCCCGGCATCGCCGCTTCGCGACTCACCGCGGACTTGTCATGGGAGACGAAGAGGACATTTCCCGTGCGCAGTCCGGCCACTGTCACCGTGCTGCCGAAGTCCAGCGAATAGATCGACGAAACGCCGACAGTCACTGCCGTCAGAGCCTTGGAATGATCGTGCAGTCCGGTCACGGCCAAGTTCGTTGTGTCCCAGATACAGATCTGCATCTTGTCGTCAACGATCCCCGACAACCTTGTTCCATCCGGAGCAAGCCGGAGTGACTCGACCTCGTGCTTCGCAACGTGGCCGCCTTCCATGTCGCGGTAGGGAATGACCAAACACTGGTCGAGCCAGACGGCGGTTTCCGCGGAGCCTGCCGATCGAATTCGCAGAGAGACACTGCGGGGCTTGCCGGACTTCACATCGCCGCGGCTGATCATTCCCAGTGTCACTTGGCAGTATCCATTCGTTGGCAGCAATGCCCCGGTGATGGAGTGCGACACGTTTGTTTCGGCAATGGATGCACCGGACGCGGCTGTGAGCGTCCGGGTCGCCGCGCGGCAAGCGGCCAGAGTTCAAACGCCCCGCGGGGACGGACGACGTTCGGCCGTTACAACCCGCACAACCGGATTCTCCGCCTCCCGGCCGGGATACTTTGGGGGA
>JAYTIB010000645.1:0-9806 GCA_043732205.1 Schlesneria sp.
AAAGGGGCGGTGTTATGCCAGCCCAGGGCAACGCCCTGGGTTGGCGGATTGTCGGGAATACCAAGCCCTGAAGGGGCGGCACTATTCATTCGATGCACATAGGGCCGCCCCTTCAGGGCTCCACAATCTGTGACGGACGCTTACCCAGGGCGGCGCTCCCGATGGTCGCTTGCCCTGGGCTAACTTAGGGCTGCCCCGTTGGGGCGTAAATCCAAAACAGCGCCACTTCAAAACGCGTGAGCGAGGGCGGGCGAGAGCGGCCATCCCCGGCATTCCCTCGCTGACACTTCGGGTTACTTGGCCAAAGTGAGTGCCCCCGGGGGCATGCCTCTGGCTTCGTGGCGTGAAATGAATCGAGTCACACTGGAAATGGACCGGCAAACAATGACGCAGTCGATCAGGGCGGAAAGTGGTGGCGGGGAGTGTGCGACGCGACGGTCATGCTCGAAGCAGAATCTGCTGGCAGCCGTTGCGTGGTTGATGCTGTGGGCTTCCGCCGTCACGGCCGGGGACGCTGATCGACCGCCGGCATGGTCGCCGACGCTGATGATGCAGGTGAAGCGAATCGGCAGCGTGGTGGTGTCGCCGGATGGCCGGCGGGTCGCTTTCACCGTGCGTCAGGCCGTGATGGATGGCGACGTCAGCGAGTATCGGACGCACATTCATCTGGTCTGTTCGGATGCCAGTGAGACGCGGCAGCTCACGCACGGGGACAAGTCGTGTGACGATCCGCAGTGGTCGCCCGACGGGAAGTGGATCGCGTTCGTGTCGGCACGCGTCGGGAAGAAAAATCTGTGGGTCATCCCCATTGACGGGGGTGAGGCGGTGCCACTGACCGAACTCAAATCGGACGTCGGCAGCTTCCGATGGTCGCCGCTCGGTCGGTCTCTGGCCTTCACCGCCCTCGATCCGCCGACGGAGGACGAAGAGCGGCGAACCCGCGAGAAAAACGATGCGAAAGTCGTCGACGAGAACATCAAGCTGAACCGGCTCCATGTCTTCGACTTCGCTGAGCCACCGCAGCGCCGGTCTCCGACCCGGCAGTTGACGACGGGCGAGCTGAGTGTCGTGAGTGACGCCCGAGCCGGTCGCTCAGGCTACGACTGGTCTCCCGATGGGAAGACCATCGTCGTGGCTCATACCACATCACCCCGACCGGATGACTGGGGTTCGGCCGATCTCTCGCTGGTCGATGTGGCCAGTGGTACGGTCCGGCCGCTGGTCAAATCCAATTCCGCAGAAACGTCGCCACTTTATTCTCCCGATGGCGAATCCATCGCCTACACCGCGAGCGACGATCCGCCCACGTGGGGAGGGACTCGGACCGTCCATGTGATTCCTTCGACGGGCGGCACGACCGCGAAACTGGCCGACACGCGCGACGGCTTCGGGCGGCATTCGGAACTCGTCGGCTGGTCGGCGGACAGCGGGTCGCTGTACTTCACCGAGATCCACGGGACGAGCATGAAGTTGCTCGCGCTGCCGATGAACGGGCCGCCCGTCGAGATCAGCGCCGGTCGGGGACTCGTTTCGGCCGGCATGTCGCCGGGTGGTGTTTCGTTGAACGCCCCACGGACAGACTTCGGCTTCGCGTGGGAGCAACTCGGTCAACCTCCGGAAGCCTTCGTCAGTGCCGTCGCCGAGTTCAAGCCGACCGTCGTCAGCCGCGTTCATGCCGACTTGCCGAAGCCGCCATTGGAACGGACCGAAGTGATTCGTTGGAAATCGACCGAAGAGATGGAGATCGAAGGGCTGTTGACCTATCCGGTGGGATACAAGGAAGGAAGGCGTTATCCGCTGCTGCTCGTCGTTCACGGCGGACCGATGGGAGTCTTCACGGAGTCGTTCGATGGCAATCCCGGCACGTATCCGATTGCGGCCTTCGCGGCGCGGGGCTATGCGGTGCTGCGTCCCAATCCGCGCGGCAGCAGTGGGTATGGGAAGAAGTTTCGGTACGCCAACTATGGCGACTGGGGTGGCGGCGATTTTCGCGACGTGATGGCGGGGGTCGATCATGTGATTGCCGAGGGGATCGCCGATCCCGATCGACTCGGCGTGATGGGCTGGAGCTACGGCGGGTTCATGACGTCGTGGACGATCACTCAAACGAAACGCTTTCGCGCCGCATCGGTCGGAGCGGGCGTGACCAACCTGATGAGCTTCACCGGCACGGCCGACATCCCCGGCTTCCTGCCCGACTACTTCGGCGGCGAGTACTGGGACAAGCTCGATGCGTACCGCTCACACTCGGCGATGTTTCAGATCAAGGGCGTCACGACACCAACCTTGATCCAGCACGGCGAACGCGACGAACGAGTCCCCCTCCCGCAGGGGCAGGAACTTTACAACGCCCTCAAGCGACAGGGCTGCACGACCACGATGGTCGTCTACCCGCGCACGCCCCACGGCATCGAAGAGCCGCGGCTGCTGCTCGATTGCATGACCCGCAACCTGGAATGGTTCGACCGTTACGTCGGCAGTCCCCAGAAGTAGCACTCTTTCAATGAGGAGCGGTTGTGTATCGAATCCTGCTTCTGTGGATGGTCGTGGTTGTTGCCGGTGGCTTGCGGGCGACTCACAGTTGGGCTCAAGCGGCGCAGCCGCTGTCGGTGACACAGCGTCAGACGTTCGAGCAAGCCGCGGGTGAACTGCAAGCGCTGGTCGACAAGCATCCCCGGCGGCAGACTCCCGAATGGGCGGATGCGGCCCTGTTTGCGAAGGGGCTCACGTGGGCCTTGCGCTACGACCGGGAGTTCTCCCCCGCTGACATCGATCTGCTGGAGAAGGCGATCCGTCGCGGGCAGGAACGTCTTGCGGCATTGACCGAAGAGAAGCGGTCTTGGACGACTCGTCGAGGAAAGGTCGCACTCGGGTACGTGTCCGTCGTCGATGGCTCGGTCCAGCCGTATGGTGTGATCGTGCCCAAGACATACGACGGCAAGAGTCCGATCCGGTTGGATGTCGTGCTTCACGGCAGCACGCGGCCGGTGGGGATGAGCGAGTTGCGGTTCGTCGCGCGGTTCGATGAAGGAGATGGCGAGAACCCCTCACCACCAGACCAGCCGTTCATCGAACTCCATCCGTTGGGGCGGGTCGAAAACTGTTACCGCTGGTCGGGCGAGACCGATGTCTTCGAGGCCATCGAAGACGTCTGCCGCCGCTACAACATCGACCGCGACCGGATCGTATTGCGCGGCATGTCGATGGGAGCGTCGGGGACGTGGCATCTCGGCCTGAAGCATCCGGACCGGTTCGTCGCTCTCGGTCCGTACTGCGGCTATGTCGACACGCACAAGTTCTCCGAGACCTCGCTGCCGAACTTCGTGCGGGTCGGCCCCTTGCCCGAACATCAGGAACTCGGCCTGCACATGCTCGATTCGCTCGACTATGCCGCGAACGCGGGAGTCGTGCCCGCGATCGCCTGCATGGGCGAGAAGGACGTCTTCTTTCAGGCCCACGTGCTGATGGGCGAGGCGATGCAGCGCGAGGGACTGACGATGACCAACCTCATCTCACCGGGCACCGGCCACGTCATCGACCCGGTGACACACGCCGAACAGTTGCGGCGGATCGCGGAATACGTTTCCGCCGGACGCCGCGCGTCGCGGGAACTGCGATTCGTGACGTGGACGCTCAAATACAACCGCTGTCACTGGCTGGAGGTACTCGGCCTGGAACGGCATTACGCCCGCGCGGAACTGTCCGCCAAGTTGCGGGACGATGTGCTTGTCTTCGAGGAGCCGCGCAACATCACCCGCTTCGCCATCGTCGCTCCGCAGCTTCCGATGATGCCGGCTTCGCTGCGCGTCGGATCGTCCGAGATCCCCTTTCCCACGACCTCAAAAGGAACGAAGG
The DNA here is from genome assembly GCA_043732205.1 of Schlesneria sp. Classification (GTDB taxonomy): domain Bacteria; phylum Planctomycetota; class Planctomycetia; order Planctomycetales; family Planctomycetaceae; genus Schlesneria. The sequence goes on from JAYTIB010000645.1 coordinate 3,856, forward strand.
CGCGAATCGTCGTGGTTCGTCACGAAGGCCGGTGGCGGATCGAGGACGATGCGATCCAAGCCGCTCCCAATCGCAAACGCCCCGGCTTGCAGGGTCCGATCGACGATGCGTTCACGTCGCCGTTCCTGTGCGTTCGCGGCACCGGCCAACCGTGGAACGCGGGTGCGCAGGCGTATTCCAACGCGAGCCTCCGCCGGTTTGCCGACGAATGGCATCATTACTTCCGGGGGGAACTCCCCGTCAAAGATGATGTCGAAGTGACAGTGGACGATGTGCGCAGCAAGAACATGATTCTGTTCGGAGACCCCGGCAGCAATTCGTGGATCGCGAAAGTCTTGCCGCACCTGCCTCTGACATGGACCAAAGAATCACTGCAAATCGGCGGCGAACGGCTCTCCTCCGCAGAGCACGTTCCCGCTCTGATCGCCCCCAACCCGCTGGCGGGAGCCGGCAGCCGCTATGTCGTCCTCAACAGCGGCCACACGTTTCGTGAGGCGGAACTCGCCAAAGTCAACTACCTGCTGTTCCCGCGCTGGGGCGACTGGGCCGTGTTGAAACTCGACGCCAATCGGCCAGTCGCGGCGCCGTTGGAGGACAACGTTTTGCGCGCCGGCCATTTCGACGAGCACTGGCGGTTCCCGAATGCCGCTCGCAAGCGGGCCAGGTGACCGCTCGCCTGACGCTCACCGTTCACCAAATCCGACTCAGCGTGCGTGTCACGTCAATCTCGTCGCGGTGGTCCCAGTAGTACGACAGCGCGGCATGAACGTCCGCCATCGTGAGCTGCGGAAACCGGGACACAATTTCGTCCGCCGACTGTCCCGGCAACTCATGCCACACGAACACGTCCTGCACGCGAATCCGTGTCCCCGCAACGCACGGCTGGCCGCTGCAAACACCCGGCTGACTCTCGATGCTCGTTCGCGCTGGTGATGGAATGTTTGAACTCATGGGTCAATCTTTCCGTGTCTTCAGCCGATTGCCTTAGGCGAGCGGCAACTCTAAACATACCCCGCCACCGAGTTCACCTCGGTGGTTCAACGGCTTTTGCACTACTCGCGTCCCGCAGCAATCAAGTAGTGCAAAAGCCGTCGAGCCACCGGGACAAGCCCGGTGGCGGGGAAACTATTTCTCGCCGATCGACTCATGGCGCGCTTCGCTACAGGCGGACCTTCAACATCCGCACGAACGATTCCGCCCGGCCGAAGTCTTCGAGTTCTTCGCGTTCCTCATCGGTCACCTCGCCCGTGTTGGACTTCGCCAACAGTTCCCGCGCCCGGTCTTGCGTCTCGGGCGACGGATGGAAGGCGAGGACTTGCTCGCGCGAGGGGAATGCCGTCAAAAACTCGGCGATCTCTTCAAAGACTTGTGGTTGCGTGGCTGTTGTCATGATTGGCTCCGTTTCGGACGTGATTGTCCGGCCACGACGCTCGCGGTCAACCCCAACCCAGCCCCATTGCGAGGCGATTTACGAACCGAACCGGCCACTCATGCAGTTTCACTGGCGGCTTTCAAAATGCTCTCGCGGATGCGCGGCGACATGTTGAAATTGTGGCGGTCCAGTTCATCGAGCACCGGCGCAACGGCGGCGATCAGGCCACGTTTCTTGGCGTCGAGCAGCAGTCCCAGCGTGCCGGTGAACGCGATCCCGAGTTGACCGGCAGCGCGGCGCGCCGGCCCGTCATCGAGAACGGCAACACTGCCCGAGGTCTCCAAGGCCAACCACAGCACCTGCGACTCACCGGGACCAAGCTGTTGTTGCGACGGCAAACCCGGGCACGCGGCCGGGCTGCGAATGTTCATCCAATCGTGGGCGGCCACATCCAACAGGTCGTAGCCCTCCGATCGGCCCGCCGCCAGTTCCTGGGCGACCGTCGCAGGCACGATGACCGTCGAACTCAGAGCGGGCAGAATGTGCAGCAGACCGACTTGATGCAGGGCGATCAATGCCGAGGTATCACAAATCAACTCAGGCAAGTCGCGTCTCCTGCTCCAATTCGTCCTCGCTCAGGTCAAACAGAGGAACGCCGTAATCGCTCAGCCGGTGAAGGAACTCCACGCGCGAGATGCCCGCCAGTTGCGCGGCGGCACCCGACGATAGTTCCTTCAACTCGAACAGCTTGACCGCCGCCAGCATTCGCAGTTCCGCACCGGCTTCCTCCGGCGAGTCGGCCAGAGCCCTCAGCGATTCATCGGGAATCGTCAGTGTGAGTTCGCACATTGTTCGTTCCTTTCTCGGAGATGCGACAAGGAGACCTGTGGTCAATCAGGTGTGCGGGGTCAGGAGACCCGCACCCAAAGGTGGCTCCGGTGCCTCGGCTTGTTCGGGCAGCCCCTCGGTCCGCTGGTGGACGAGCCGTTCGCCCAGCGCTGTCTGACGATAGCGGATATCCGTGAAGATCGCCTTCAGATCAAAGCCAAATTTCGCCGAGAGTTCCTCGCGCGTGCGCCGGACCTCGATCACAATGGGATCTTCCCGCATGGCGCAAACCTCCCATCAGTTCCTTGAGCGTACATGTCACCGGCAGCGGTCGATTCCAGTGCGCGCACACCGCGCCGATTCGCCTCATGATTTGTGCATCGGCCCGTCGCGTCACTTGGCTGCTGCCACCTGCGGCTTGTAGCCGGGGGCCGCGATGAACTTGAGCAGTTCCTTGCCGTCTTCGGCGTTCCAGATTCGGACTTCGCCGTCGTGGCTGCCGCTGGCGACTCGTTTGGTTCCGGCGTGGTAGGCCACGGAATAGACCCAGTCGTTGTGCGGGCCGAATTGCTTGACCAGTTGACCGTTTGTCAGGTTGTGTTGCCGGGCGAACTTGTCGGCGCTTCCGGCGAACGACATGCCGTCGGGCGTCGTCCGGATGCGGAAGACTTCGCCGCCGAAACCGATCTCGCGCGCCTGCTTCGCATCGGCCACCGCCCAGACGCGGATGCGGTTGTCTCGTCCGCTGGTGGCGACCGTGTTTCCGTCCGGCAGGAAGCCGACACCGAAAACCGGCTGACCGTGACCGTTGAACGTCGCTTGCGATTCACCCGTCGTGCTGTCGAAGACCTTCGAGGTCTTGTCGCGGCTGGCGGTGGCGACTTTCTTTCCGTCCGGCGACCAGGCGACGTCCATCACCCAGTCGGCGTGGTCTTCAATCAGCTTCTGTTGCTGGCGGCTGGCCACATCGAACAGCCGGATGGACCGATCGGCCGCAGCGGCGGCCAGTCGAGTTCCGTCCGGGCTGAACGCGACCGCGAAGACTTCGTCGTCGGTCGTGAACAGATCCGCGATCAATGCACCATTCTCAACGTTGAAGAACTTGACCTCGCCCATCTGGCCGGGCGTTCCGGCGGCGACGGCCATCGTCTTGCCGTCGGCGGTGAATTCGATGTCGTGCGGACGTTCGGCGAGGTTCGAGATCCGGCGGACCAGTTGACCATCAGCCGGGTTCCACAGCAGCACTTCACGATAGCCGGACGTCGCGAGCAGGTTGCCATCGGGGCTGAACGAGACCGCCATCACGGGAACCGGGACGCGATACGATTCGGGCGGCGCGGGCTGGGTCAACTTGGGGATGATGGTAATCAGCGTTGACGTCGCGCCGACCCCCGCGTCCAGACGGGCTCCGGTTTCAATCCATTTCTTGACGACCGCGATCTGTTCGGCCGTCAGTGGGTCGGCGTCCTTGGGCATCGAATGATCGGCGATCAACGTCTGCAACAGCGAATCACCCGGCTTGGCTGCCACCACCGACGGACCGTTCTCGCCCCCCTTCATCAGGTTCGCAAAGGTTTCCATGTTGAGCCGACCTTTGGCGGTCCGCGCGTTGTGACAGGCCAGGCAGCGCTGCGAGAAGATCGGTGCGACCGACTTGGCGAACGACACCAGCCGTCCCGCCTGAACCAAAGTCGCTTCCACGTCGACCTGTTTGGAGATCGCTTCCTTGGTGAGCGCGGCATACGCGGTTTCGGCGTTTTGAAGTTCGGGCTGGAACGCCGTGTTGGCCTGTTCAGCAGCCGTGATCTTGGCGGGTTGTTCGGCGATCAGTTTCTTCCCGTTGGTGATCGCCGCTTCAGTCGTCTGCACCGCCTTGGTCGCATCTTCGAGAACCTTCACGGCCGCGGCCAACTTGTCGGCAGCGGCTTTCGCCTTGTCGGTCTCGGCCTTTTCGGTGTCTTTCCCCTTGGCATCTTCGGCGGCCTTGGCGGCTGCGGCCGATTCCCCTTCGAGCTTGGTCTTGTCGTCAGTGGCCTTCTTGGCGGCCTCCTGCAACTTGGGCAGCTTTCCTTCGCCATCCTTCACAGCGGCTTCGGCCTTGTTCTGCTCGATCTTCAGCGCGGTGATGGCAGTCGCCAGTTCCTTGGCCCTGGCCCGCGCGGCGACGACGGCGGGTTCCCCGGCCACCTGCCGCGCCTTGGCCTCATCCGCGACCTTCTGTTGCTCGGCGATCTTCGGGTCGAGATTCTCTTGAGCGAACACGCCGGTCGCGACAAGACTCAGCATCCAACCAGCAAGGACAAATCGGGCGGGGCACTGCATGGTGCATTCCTAAGTCACGAGGCGAGACGGCCGAGGGCAGGCAAACGGCACTGGGCGGGACTGCGATCGATCGAATCACAAGGGCGGGAAAATCTGGCGGGCGGCTCAACGCCGCGATTGGCGGGAATCAGCTTCGCCCGATGCGAGGGTGGTGTCAAGCTATGACATCACGCTGAACGATTTTGGCCGCAATCACTGGCGACATTCCTCGTCTAACCGCCACGCCAATTTAAGGGCTGTGCGGCAACAACATCAGAGAGTTGCCCGCCGCGAAGCGACCGTTGTTCCTTCGCTCCAGTTCGACGGCCCTCCTCATTCGCGCTCCTTTTGATTCGCGCGGAAATCGATTTCGTCTGCGCGAATCAAAAGGAGCGCGAATGAGAACGCGAAGCCGTGATACCGGGCCGTGGCAAGAAGTCACCGCTCGCGTCAGGACACACCATGCAACTCGCGGAAGTAGAAAATGCACAGCCGCCGAGTGCGTGCGATCACCGGTACACCCCGCATCCGCACCCACGCCGTTGGCGTTGGGGCTAAACGAGGTCCGGGGCTCAAGTCCACAGCGCAGACGAAAAGCCCGGCATTCAAAAGAATGCCGGGCTTCAGTGTTTCAACGAATTGCAGGAGGCAATGCGTGACCGGGGTTCGGCCGGGCGCGGACTACTTGCGGTGACGAATCTTGGCTCGCATCTTCCGCTTCTTTCGTCCGATCTTTCGACGACCCTTACCCGTTTTCTTGACGCCCATCAGCCCTGCGCTCCCGTCATCGGTGTTTCCTTATGAAATGCCTCGCGACACATTCGCCAGCGGGGTGGGAAGAATAGCAGCCGCGGGTGAAACGATCAAGGAACGCCCCGAAGCATCGCGAATCATCGTTTGACCACGGCGGAATCTGCGATCTGGTTCGATTGTGCATTGCCTGTGGGACGCGCGTCGCCGGTTCGATGTCATTCGCGTTTGGGCATCTTCGCCGTGATGAGCCGGTAGTCGCCGACCTCCGATTCCTGGATCTCGACGAACCAGAGCGGCATCCGCTCCAGGAACCAACTGGCCGTCTTGGTCACGACTTGAATCTTGCCCCCCTTTTTCAGGGCGCGATAGGCGGTGTCGAGGAACAACTCAGCGATCGCATAGTTGGAAAAATACGGTGGATTGGCGAGCACCAGGTCGAAGTCGCCGGTCGATGCCGCTTTGCCTTCGCAGTCCAGGATCGCGGTGATGCCGGGGGCGGCGTTCAGTTCGGCGCTGAGCTGCGTGCATTGGATCGCCCGCGGGTTGGAGTCCAAGGCCATCACGGTGACGTTCTCCGCCGCGAACGACGCGGCCAAACTGACGGTCCCAACGCCGCAGCCCATGTCCAGCACTTTCATCCCCGGCTTGATCTGCATCGCATTGATCAGCGTCCGGGCACCGAGATCGATGCGGCGGT
>JAYTIB010000646.1:0-9790 GCA_043732205.1 Schlesneria sp.
GGGTTTCAACCCACGCAAGATGTCGTACCGCGTCGGCTAAAGCCAACGCCACACCTTGTGCTGGGCCGCCACTGAACTTGAAAGATTCACACGCTCTCAGGGTTGAACGACTCAGATGTCTCACCTACCGGGATGCTCCGGCGGGAGTCTTGGAGGATGACACGCAGTACAGCGCCTTGTTCGAGCGCGAGAGGATCTGCCCGCGCGAGGGGGCCAGCGAGGCTCGGAAGTTCTCGTCCGCGGCGGCGGGCAGGACGTTGCGGGCCACGATCTCCATTTGCGGGCCGGGCTTCACGACGATCGTCTCGCCCGAGTCGCTCTGGAAATAGGCCAGTCCGTTTGCGGCGATCGGCGACGACGTGTGCTTGCCGCCGAGACGATCCTTCCACAATTCGCGTCCGGTCTTCACGTCGTAGCAGCAGCCGATGCCGTCCATGCTCACGGCGATCATGAAGTCACCGATCACAATCGGCGACGGTTGGTCGCGGCCGACTTTGCGCGGCGTATGCCAGGCCATGTGCGACTGCGTGACATCCCCCGCGCCGCCGGGCTTCACCGCATAGACATCGCCCGCCAGTCCGTTGAGGACGAACATCAATCCCTGACCGGGCGCGACGGTCGGCTCGCCCCGTCCATTGAAGCTCTTGCAGAACCACAGCTTCTTTCCCGAAGCGGGGTCGTAACCGGTCACGCCGTTGAAGCCGTTCAGCACCACCTCGCTCCGGTTGCCGACCGTCACCAGGACCGGCGAACTCCAACCGCCTTTCTGAGGGATGTCGCGCGGCGTCGTCCACACCACGTCGCCCGTCAGGAGGTCGAACGCCGTCAACGAGGCCTGCTCTTCGGCCTCGCAGTTTTGCAGGACCAACTTGCCGATGATCAGCGGCGAGGCCCCCGTCCCCCACGGTCCTTCAAACGTGCCGAGGTCTTTCGACCAGAGCTTCTTCCCCACGACATCAAAGCAGTGCAGACCTCCCCGGCCGAAGAACGCGACGACCTGTTCGCCGTTCGTCGCACACGTCGCGGAGGCCCAGCCGTTGATCGCATGTGTCTTCTCGGGCGTCCCCGTCCAGACCGTCTCCTGCCAGTCGATCCCTCCGTCCCGGCGATTGACGCACAGCACGACGCGCTGCTTTCCCCCCTCCAGCGCCGTCGTCAGGAAGATGTGATCGCCCGAGATCACCGGCGACGACTGTCCCTCACCCGGCAACGCCGTCCGCCACACGATCGACTTCTCGTCCCACTTGACGGGGATGGCGCTGTCCGTCGAGTGCCCGTCACCACGAGGCCCCCGCCAACCGGGCCAGTCCCCCTCGGCCGCCATCGCGACCCGCCCGCACAGCACCATCACCAGACCCAACGCCGCCAACCAACGACCATTCGCGATCATCGAGAACTCCTCTTGTGGGGGACGCTGACAAACTGCCCGCCGTGATCGACGTCCGCTGCCGAACCCCGATCTGATGGACTCACGTTGTACCGGGATGAAGTTGCCGTGGGTAGCAGACGGTTCGTCACGCATCGCAAGCGGCGCAGAACACAATTCCGCAGCAAGGGGTCAGACGTTGTTCTGCACCCAAACGCGAGCGGTGTCCGAAACACCACGTCACTCAACCAACCCGCCTTCCATCTTTCTGCCATTCTCTTTCTGTCTCCCGTGTCTTGCCGGGTCAGAGTGCAGACAGGACACGCATCGGCTCCCAACGGTCTCCCACTTTGTATTCGTGCGGAGCGGCCGGATTGGTTTGTTCAACGTAGTGGTCCGACTGATCGGTGCCGACGATCGTGAAGCCCCACGCCACGTTTTCATTGTGACCGATCGCGACTCCCGGCAGACCCGGTTCGCCGCTCCCGATCACGTTCCAACCGGGAGCGTGGAGATGCACCAGGTATCGCAGCGACGGCACCGCGATCGCCCGATGCGGGTCGCTCGCCAACATCGGTTTGCCGGAGGCGGAGAGCGAACCATCGACCACCCAGTTGTTGCTCTCGGACGCGCCGGGAGTGAACTTCATCGACCGACTCGCCGCCAAATAGCCGCGCAGGATTTCCGGTTGAATCATGGTCAGATCCAAGTCGGGCGCGGGAGCAAACGCTTGCGGCGGGTCGGTCGGGGCGAGTTTGCGTGCCTCTTCGACACCGACGGTCGCGATGAGTCGCGCTCGTGCCACTTCCCGCTGCCAGTTCCCCGACATCACGATCCCCGACATCCGCGTCAACACGTCTTCGGGCTGCCACTTCTTCGGCGAGTAGCCCAGCACTTGAAATTCGATCGGCAGCTTGTCGCCGAACTGATCGATGCCGGCGTTGATCCCCTGCGTGAACGACGTCGCGATCTCACGCGCGTCGGGCGAATAGCTCTGCCACTCGGCCTGCATGTCACCGCGGTGGCGAATCAGCCGCGCGAAGCGGTCGCCTTCGATCGCCTCCTCGCCAAACAGTTCGGCCGTCTCGCCGCAGCCGATTCTTCGCCAGAGGTCGATCTGAAACAGGCGGTCCTGCGCGACGACAAAGCCCTGCGCGCAAAACAGGTCGTGGCTGTTCTGCGCGTAGATGTGCGGAATCCCCCAGCGATCCCGCAGCACCTCGACCTTGTCCTTCAGGCCGGCCAGCTTCAATTCGCCGTTGATCGGGGCGAGCAGCGATTGCGCGCGGGCCTTGATCTGTTCGGGCTTCTCAGGGTTTTTCAGCCAGAACTCCAGGAAGGCCAACTCGACTTCGAGTGCCTCGGCAGTGGGGACGTGTGTGGCGCGAGCCGTCATGGCCGCGCGGTGCTCGTAGCCGAGCAACTTGTTGAGCGCGACGAGATGATTCAACGCCTGCCAGTTGCGCGGCGGATCTTCCGTGCCGCCCGAGACCAGCACCGGACGTGGCGCCATCAGCGCGTGCAGATCGACAAGGTCGTCGCCCGCTTCGACCAGTTCCTTGTACAGGCCCGTGCGGGGCCGCTCGTCATTCGGCACGCCCGGCTTGCGTTGGACCTTGGGATCGAAGCCGAGATACCACGGCTCGTAGTAGTTCACGTTCCCATTCTTTTCATCGAACACGATGCCGGGGTCGGACCAGACCGCGCAGGCAAACTTCTCGTGCAGACACGACGCGAACATCGACCACTTGCCGCCGTACGACAACCCGATCACGCCGATCCGATCCGGATCGACGTTCGGCATCTGAGCCAGCGCCGTGTGACAGTTCGCCGCCGCATAGGCCAACAACGTGAGCGGCTGGCAGCGCTGTTCGATTCCGGCGGCGGTGAGCAACTGCCGCGTGTCGGCCCCGATCTTTTCCACGGAGCCCGGCGTCCCGATCGACAACGTGACAAAGCCCCGCTTCACAAGTTGCAAACCGTAATCGTGCGTGCCCCGCCCCTTCGCTCCCTGACCAATGCTGGTGATCGGTTCATAGAACGGAACGAACACCGCCGGGAACGGCCCCTTCCCCTTGGGCACCAGCAGATAGCCATCCGCCATCTGTCCTTCGGGCGAGATCTGCACATGCACGTGGTGCTGCGTGTGATCGTCCTTGTCGACGGTCTCCAACTGTTTGACAGTCGGCCGTTCGACGAGTGCCGGCCAGGCTCCGAGGCGTTGATGCCAGCGTTTCGCAATCTCCTGCCGACGACGAGCCCAATCGACGGCCGATTGGACTCGCGTGCCATCGTCGAATTGCAGCGGCGAACGGTACTCGCCGAACTTCCCCGCCCACTCGGCCGGTGGTTGCGAGTGCTTGTCGAGTTGCCGCCAGAGCGACTGAGTCGTCTTCGGTTCGTCGCCCCACAGCGGCGTGCCGAGCAGACTGAGCAGCAACAACCAGGCGACGCGGGGAAGTGACCGAACAGGATTCGTCATGAGGGTTCTCCAGAGGCGGCTTGGCCGCCGCAGGTTATCGTTCGTGTGTGCGCACCACAAACTGAAGCATCCGCATACAAGCACGACGCGCAAGCGAGTGTGTCCGAGAACTCGCTCGTTCGCCCACTTACACACTCGCTTGCGCGTCGTGCTTGTATGCGGATCAACGTTCATCTGCCGCTTGCCTTGCTGCGCGTCCCGTCGGCGGAGCGACGGGACTACAGTAGGCCGGTCGCTCCGCCGACCGGCGTGCCGAGCAACGCCGCTTCGGCATCTTCGAGTTCTTCCTTCCGCCGCCAGTACCCATGCTTCTCAATCAACCGCCGGGCTTCAGCGAGGTCATGTTCCACCGACTCCCAAGGGTATTCCTGATCGCTGACGGCTGACCGCTGATCGCCCATTGTGGCCGGTCTCCCGACCGAGCCACGCTCGCCGACCGCAGGTCTCCCAAACAACCTTGCCCGGTACAGATGAATGTCCGCGATGAACAACGGCATCGGCCCGCGCTCGGCGATTTCCCATGCTTCGTCCAAGTCGGCCTGCGCACTCTCGGGGCCGGTCCGCGCGGACGTGAGACTCCGCAGCCAGGCGCGGGTGAGGAGGGAGCGCACGATGAACTCCTGCGCGCCGGCGCGACGGAGGCCGGCCACGGCCATTTCAATTTGAGATTTCAAATTTGAGATTTCAGATTCCTGAAGGATCGCCTCGTAGAACGCGGCGCGGCCCAGGGTGAGGTGGTCGAGGGCGATGCTGAGGAAACCGAAATGGAAATGGTTCACTGCCCAATCGAGCGTCGTCGCCGCGCGCTGGGAGACGGCGCGAAGCCCTTTGGGGTACGGTGGCTCGACACCGCTTTGGCTTGCGGCGGAGCCGCTTTCTTTTGCCTTCTGCGATTCGACGGCACCTGCGTTTGCGGACTCCGACGAAAGCGGAGACGTAAAAGAAAGTCGCTCCGCGACATCGGAAAGCGGTGTCGAGCCACCGCACTCCAAAGTCGTTTGCCACGCGGTACGCTCCGCCTCCGTCAAGAGCAGGTCGCAATACTCGAAGCCTCCCAGCGAATACAGCAGCGGGTAGTCGGGCTGGCGCTCGGCCTGCATCTGCTCGGCCTCGCGGAAGCGCGCCTCCGCCTCGGCCCGGCGGCCCGCCTGGTGCAGCGCGCCGGCATGGGTCGTGCGGTCGCTAACTCGTTCAAACGCATCGCCGCTACGGTCGGCGTAAGTCACGGACTGCTCGGCATCCTCCACCGCCCCGGCCAACTCGCCCAGCGTCAGTTCCAGTTCGCTCAGGTTGCAGGCACTCTTTGCGGCATCCGTCCAGTTGTTCTGCTTAATGCGCATTTTCAGCGCAGCCCGCCTCGGCTCGAGGGCCTCGGTCAGCCGACCCAAGGCGCGCAGGTTGTAGGCGGCGATGGCCAGCAACTTTGCTTGGTAACCTTCCATGAGCGCTTGCGAGACGTGGCTCCACGGCGTCTCGAAGAAACAGGCAACGGCTCCCAAGTCGGAACCGAACGCACCGAGTTTGTGCAAGCTATGGTATCCTTCCCGTCGCAGGATGCGGTCGTGGTAAACCTTTTCACACGCTTCCTGGTGCAAGCCTGCCTGGCAGCCGTGGGCCACGGCTTGGTAGAGCGGTTGGAGGGCTTCAAGCATGGCGTCGGGCTTGTCCTCCGTCGTCTCGCAGAGGTGTTCGTACAGTCGACGATGCGCGGCTCGACATGCGTTGTTAGTTTCCAGGTTGGTTTCAGCCCCAACGGGGCGCGACAAATCAGCCTGGGGCAACGCCCCAGGTACTGAGATGCCCTCAAACCCAGAGCCCCGAAGGGGCGAAACATTCGCGGCCTGTGTCGCCCCTTCAGGGCTGTCGGAATTTCTGTTGCCCGAACCCAGGGCGTTACCCTGGGCTGGCATGTTTCGCCCCGTTGGGGCACGAAGACGCTTCGCGAAGTATTCGCGGATCAGCGGGTGCGCATCGAGCGAGACCAGCGTGCCGGACGCGTCGCGATTCACCGTCAGCAGCTTCGCGTCTTCCAGCCGCTTCAGAGACAGGTTGCGCTGCGCCTCGTTAAGCCCGACCAGCGGTTCGGTCAACCCGGCGATCGCCTCACCGGTCCATAGGACTTGCAGGCAGTCGGCACTCGCGGGACGGTCGAACAAGCCCATCAATCGCAGCAGCGCGAGAGCGCGTCGGCCTTTCGCCCGGTCCTCCGCGGTCGGGCCGCCGTTCTCGAACGACGTCACATACGCATCCAACACGCGGAAGGCATGGCCCCCTTGTTCCTCGGTGTCGGCTTCCTCCAGCTTCACGAGGTCGCGCCGACGGATGTCCCCGCCATGCGCGTCGCGCAGGTAGCTGCCGAGCAGGTTCAACGTGAGCGCGTGGCCTTTCACGTCCTCGACCAGATTCTCGAATTCATTCCACAGTTCGCGGCCATCGGGGCTGGGGATGTTTCGCAGCACACTGCCTTTCACCTCAAACGACTGAAGCAACGCGACTCCGGCTTCCCGCGAAAGACGGGGCAACGGAATCTCATGAACGGTCTTGTGCAGGAAGGCTTTCAAATTCGGGATGGAGTACCGAGTGGTGACCACGCACAGCCCTCGGCTGCTGGCGGCCAATCCTTTGAGCAGTTCCGCGACCCCCTCGTCCTTGAGTTTGCCATCCAGCGGCGGGCCGGGCGGATATTGCAGCGGCTCCAGTCCATCCAGCACGAGCAGCGCCCGCCGCTCCCCCACGAGCTGCGCGAGCCGCCGCCCTTTGTCGAACGCCCCCTGCGCACTGGCCGCCATCGCCGCGTCGCCGAAAAACTTGAGAGCCTCCGCCAGAAACAAGTCGGACGAAACCGCAGCCTGATCGCGCGACCCCTGGCTGTAGAACGACCACGCAAACGCGGCATCGCAACCCGGCCAGTCCTGATGCGCCAACTCCGCCGCCCACTTCGCCACCAGCGACGTCTTCCCCTCGCCCCCGAGCGCGACGAAAGTGAGAACGTGCGTGCGGCCCTTTTCGATGCGAAGGACTTTCTGCCAGACGTCATTGAGGATCGCGGTCTCGGCTTCACGCCCAATGAGTTTCTCTGGCGCGTATTTGATGATGCGGCCAATGTCGATCCGGCGTTCCTGGCGGATGCGCGGTCGAAAATCGATGACATCGCGGCCTGCGAAGAATGCAGGAACCGGACACTCTTCGATCCAGACCGGGATAACGTTCTTGGAAAGGCTGCGGGCGTATTCGACTTCGCGCTTCACCCACTCCGACGCGTTGGACGCGGCGGTGATGACGACGACAAGCGTGTCGGCGTCCGCAATCCCCTTCTCGATCGCCGGCCAGAATTGCTCATCCGGCTGGATGGCGCTGGCATCGTTGAACACATCGTCAAAGCCCGCCGCCCGGAGAAATGACTCCATCTCCGCGACATAACGGTCATCGACTGTGCTGTGGGAAACGAAGGCTCGTCGCATGGGATGACCGGGGGTTAATCAAGAAGTTCAAAGCGGTAACACTCGCAGCGCTCGTCCGAATCGTGGCTGTCGCTGATGAAGACGTGAATTCTGCTCATGATCTCAATCGCTTTGATGATGTCGGTTTCACGGTTGCGGTGCAGCCTTCGCCGGTCGTTTCTGTTCCTGTTCAAAGAGTTCCTTGAGTTCCGCGTCACGTTGTTTGCGGACCTCGTGGATTCGCTTCGTCAGCTCGTCGATCTCCCGGTCGTACCTGGCCTTGATCTGATCACGCAGGGGGTTGGGTTCCGCCGGAATCGTGATTTCGAATTGCTTGGCGATCTCCGCGACGAACTCTTGGTGTTTGGGGGGACAACGCTGGTGCCACTCGTTCAGGTACAGGGTGAATGTCTGCGATTCGCGCGGCCCGGTGCCGTTCAGGTATTGAATCGCGGTCCACTGCTGCGGCTGTTTCTCGAACAGGGCCAGCAGGCTGGCGGCGACGACCAGGTTGTGATCGCGGTTGGTCGGGTCGGCGGCGAAGTGATCGGCATGCTCGCGATACCAGTCGCCCAATGATTCTCCCGGCGGCAACTTGCTCTTCTTCAACCGGTCGTCGGCATAGCTGGTCAGGCTGGTGGAATAGTCCTTCCAGTTGGGATACGGCGGCGCGGTCTGCCAGGTCTCCGACATCCGGCGCAGCGCGAACAACGACGCCACTTCGCAGATCGATTCTTCAAACCAGAGGTTGCGATTCACTCCGGGCCGGTGGTTGCACAGGATGTGGCAGAACTCGTGCGAGAACTGAAACGCCTGCTGCGCCCACAGTCGGTCACCGGTGTTCAGACGCACCTGGAATTCGCCGTTCGGACCCGGTTTGAACAGGACGATCGGACCACCCTTCGGCTCGACCAGGATCGGTTTCAATTCCCGCTCGGGGAAGTACTGCCAGAGCGGCTCGGCAGACGAATGGAGCACCTTCTCGAGATCCTCGATGGAACCACCCCACATCGCGTCGGGGTTGGCGCGAATCACCAGCGTGTGCTTCCGCTGTTCCGCCTCATCGTCGCCAAGGGTGATGCCCGACAACGGAAGGCCAATGGCCATGCCGAGCGCCAACAGGTGTGACATGCGCATCATGAGGATTCCCTTGTTCCCTGAAGACCGTGCCGACGAATCGTTGCGTGCGGTGTGAGATGTGTCAACAACCGCAATCACACCTGGCAGATTCGGGCCGCCGCAGGTCGATGTCCGAGGACTCGCGCAGGCTGTCGCCGCTCGACATGAAGAAGCCGATGGGCGATCAGGACCACATCGGCGAGAATCTCCGAGCCTACATGCAGGCGTTCTCGCCCGCCGTGCGGGATATCTTTGAGTCGTTTGACTTCCACACTCAGATCGACCGGCTGGCCAACTCCGGGTTGCTGTATCTGGTGGCCGACAAGTTCGCCAACATCGACCTGCACCCGGAGACCGTCAGCAACGCGCAGATGGGAGCCGTTTTCGAGGAACGGATTCGCAAGTTCGCCGAAATCTCCAACGAGACCGCCGGGGAACACTTCACGCCGCGCGAAGTCATCCGGCTGATGGTCAATCTGTTGTTCATTGAGGACGACGCGGCGTTGACCAAGCCGGGAGTCGTGCGGTCGATGTACGATCCGACGGCCGGCACCGGCGGCATGTTGTCGGTCGGTGGTGAGCATCTTGCCGACCTGAACCCGGACGCTCGGCTGGTGATGTATGGGCAGGAGTTGAACCCCGAGTCCTACGCGATCTGCAAGGCCGACATGCTCATCAAGGGGCAGGACATCGCCAACATCATCTTCGGCAACACGCTGTCGAACGACGGACTGCCGGGGAAGCAGTTCGACGACATGCTGTCCAATCCGCCGTTTGGCGTGGAGTGGAAGAAGATCGAAAGTAGCAGGCACATTCCATGTGCCGTCGCCTGTGGGTGGAGCCACTTCGGTCTCGGAAGAAGGCGGAACGGACGGCACATGGAATGTGCCTGCTACTGTCAGTGACGGCTCGCTGCTGTTTCTGCTGCACCTGATTTCCAAGATGCGTCCGGCCAAGGATGGAGGCAGCCGCTTCGGCATCGTCTTGAATGGCTCGCCGCTGTTCACCGGCGGAGCGGGATCGGGCGAGAGTGAAATCCGCCGCTATGTGCTGGAGAACGACCTCGTTGAAGCGATCATCGGCCTGCCCACCGACATGTTCTACAACACGGGCATCAGCACCTACGTCTGGATCGTCAGCAACCGCAAGCCGGCGCATCGCAAAGGCGAGCTGCAACTGATCGACGCCAGCAGCTTCTGGCAGAAGATGCGGAAGAGTCTGGGTAGCAAGCGGAAGGAACTGAGCCCCGAGCACATCGAGGAGATCACGCGGCTGTTCGGCAAGTTCAAGGAACTGACCCGCGAAGGCGTTCCGATCAGCCACATCTTCAAGAACACCGAGTTCGGCTACCGCACCATCACCGTCGAGCGCCCCGAACGCGAC
>JAYTIB010000647.1:0-3776 GCA_043732205.1 Schlesneria sp.
AAGACTTTGGACAGCAGGACCAGCACTTTGACCAGGGTGGCACCGGTGTAGGCGCTGTCGGCTTCGGCGATCAGCGGGAAGTGCCAGCCGCCGAAGAACAGGATGCTCGTCAGGAAGCTGATCGTGATCACGTGCGTGTATTCGGCCAGAAAGAACAGGCCCCACTTCATCGCGCTGTATTCGGTGTGCCAGCCGCCGATCAATTCCTGTTCGCATTCGGCCAGGTCGAACGGCAGCCGCTGGGCTTCGGCCATCGCAGCGATGAAGAAGATCAGGCAGGCCAGCGGCTGAACCCAGATGTTCCAGCCGATCAGACCCTGGCTGGCCTGGTTCGTCAGAATCTTCTCGATGCTCATCGAACTGTTCAGCAGCGCCAGACCGACGACCGACATCCCCAGCGGAATCTCGTAACTGATCACCTGGGCACTGGCCCGCAGGCAACCGAGCGCGCTGTACTTGTTGTTCGACGCCCAGCCACCCAGGATGACCCCGTACACCGACAGGCTGCCGATCGCGAAGATGAACACGATGCCGAGGTCGATGCCCGGCGCGATGATGAACGGGAACTGGCCGTCGCCCGGTGTCAGATGATCCGGCACGGGACCAAACGGCACGACGCAAAACGCGAGGAACGTCGTGAAGACCGAGATCCCCGGTGCCAGCACGAACAGCACCTTGTTCACGTGACCCGGAATCACGTCTTCCTTCAACAGCAGTTTGAGCATATCCGCCACGGGCTGAAACAACCCGAACGGCCCGACGCGGTTGGGGCCATGCCGGTCCTGCATCCAGGCCGAAAGCTTCCGCTCCAGCAGGATCAGGTACGAGCACACGCCCAGGTTGACGTTCAGCACGATGACGATTACCAGGAGCGGCATCGCATACGGCCGAGCCGCCTCGGGCAACATGCCGACGAGCCACTCCCACTTGCTGCTGACAAAATCCAAGAGATACTGCATGTCTCGTTCGATCTGTTCGATTCAGGTCGGGCCGCATCCCCGGTGATCGGGGCTGCTTGAACCACTTGTCACGTATTGATTGGAATCCGCGTTCCTCGTCTCACACCGTCTGTAACTGTGACTTCCCCGCCGCAGCCGCTGAGTCCAGCATCACACCCAACTCGCCAAGATCACCGACGGCCAGTCCGGCCAGGGCCGGGATCGCCGCCGCGATTTCCTTACGCAGCGTCGGCGCGTGGAACATCCCGTGCCGCTCGGCCAGTTCCATCAGGATGCGACCGTCGGGACGGGCCTCATCCGGTCCCCGCAGCGCGCGATGGATCGCTTGAGCCAGCCCCTTGTGATTCACAAACGTGCCGTCTTTCTCAGCCCACGCCGCGCCGGCGAGAACGAACTGCGCCTTGGCACTGGCGGCCGACGCCAGCAGATCCTGCACGACCAGCAGCTTCAGTTTGTCGAGCTTCACAACATCGGCCGCGCTGATCCAGCCTTCCGGATCACCGCCCAAAACGAACAGCGCATCGATCTCACCGCGCGAGACTTGATGGAGCAGATCGGAGAATTCGATGACCGAACCCTGGATCTGTTTCAACACCGCTTCGACCCCGCGCCGGTTCGGACACTTCTCGGCGCGAATCGTGAACTTCGTGGGCGAGGCGGGCCGGCCGTGGACGTCTTTCGGATAGAGATCGTCTTCGCCAACCGTCCGCACCGGACCAATGGCCAGTCGGGCGGTGGGTGACAGTTTGCGGGCATAGGTCGCCAGCAAGTACGCCTCCTCCACCGTCGCCCACGGCGAGATCACCGCGGCGAACTTGTGGGGCGCGCGGAGCGCGGCGTCCTTCAAGGCATTGCGAACGGCGGGGAGCACCGCGTCCCAGTTCTTCGACACCGTCTGTCCACCGGACCGTTGTTCGGGCAGCTTCAATCGCTGGTCCGAGTGAATGTACTTCCAGCCGAACCGGCCCTCGTCGCACATGAAGCTTCCCTGCGCCTGCGGGTTCTCACGCGGCTTCAACCGGTAGAGGACATCCTTGTTCTGGTCGACGCGGATGCTGCAGCCGGTGCTGCAACCGGGGCAGACGCTGTTCTTCGAGTTCAACCACCAGACGCGCTGTTCGTACAGGAAGTCCTTGCTGCACAGCGCGCCGACTGGGCAGAGGTCGACGACGTTGCCAGCCAGTTTGTTGTCGCACGGGATGCCGGGGAAAATGTCGATCTCTTCGTGGGTGCCCCGGCTGGTGACCTGCAATTCGGCGGTGCCGCTGATTTCGCGGGTGAAGCGGACACACCGCGTACACATGATGCAGCGGTCGGTGAACAATGTGATCTGGTCGCCGATGTAGTCCTTGTCCGGCTTGATGTTCTTCGGCTCTTGGAGACGGCTGTACCCGCGGCCGTATTCGTAGCTGTAGTCCTGCAACCCGCACTCGCCCGCCTGATCGCAGACGGGGCAGTCGAGCGGGTGATTCAGGAGCAGGTATTCGAGCGTCGCCTTCTGGGCCTCCTTCACCTTCGGGCTGTCGGACACGATGACCGTGCCATCCTTCACCGGCGTCTGACAGCCGGGAAACAGCTTGGGCTGCATGGCGATGGTGCCGTCGGGTTTCTTGTCACCCATCTCAACCAGGCACATGCGGCAACTGGCCACCACGGACAGGTCCGGGTGCCAGCAATACGACGGAATCTCGACCCCCGCCCGCTGCGCCGCCTGAATGCAGTTCAGCTTCTCGGAGGCACCGATTTCGACGGGCTTGTTGTTGACGATGACAGTGGGCATTGGGAAATACTACCTGCGAATGTTCAGACGCTGTGTCCACCGGCGCGTCGTTGATTTTGAAACTGACTGTCATTGCGAAACGGCGTACCGAGAACCTCTTCAACAACCAATTGGCAAATCGGGGCGTTCGGGTACAGCATCACGGGCAAGGGTCCGAGGTTGGCCAATTCCAAGGTGATGGTCCCCGCGAAACCGGCGTGGATCGTGGGAGCCGTAAAATGAACCAACACACCGCAGCGGGCATAGGAACTCTTTCCCTCCACGCGACCCGCCAATGACGCTTGCCCCTCCAGCATGACCGGTAACTCAACCCGTTCTCTTGTTTTGCCGAGGACAAACCTTCCCGGTGCGAGTCGGAAGGGTTGGTCTTCGGTAATCGTCAGACTTTGCGAATTCGGCAGGAACAATGTCGGAAAAGTGCCGCTCCTCAGGTCGATGTTGATTGCCAGCCCGTCGCGAAAGAACGAGATTTCGTCTCCCAGTCGCAGATCAACGGATGAGGTCTGGTAAGGACAATACTTGCCGGCCTCGATGGGCTGTTCGGGTAACGGAGCCGGGTCAATGACCAGACGCCCTTCCTGAATGGCCCGTTGAATCTCGACGTTCGACAGAATCATGACGGCACAACATCCTCGGCATTCACGGCATAGCTGTCGCGATACTCCGTGGGCAACACCGCCCAAGTGGTCCCCTCCTGCTGAAACACGTCCACCGCCACCGCCCCGTCCTGGTCGATCTCTCCAAACACTTCGGAGGCGGGAACGAACATCGCCAACTCTTCGCCATTCAAATGTCGCATCACGATCGTTCGTTCGTCACTGAACATGCCGTTCAACACGTGGCATTTCAATCGCTGTTTGGTCATGAAAACCTCCTTGCGTCACTCGTGAAAAACATCGTAACTCACCCCCGATAGGATCGCAGTCAATGCGCCGCCATCAAGGCATCGGACGACTTGACCGTCTTACGGCCGGTGGTGATGTACTCTTCGAACTCGGGGCGGAACTTCTTGATCGCGTTCTTGATCGGCCACGCGG
>JAYTIB010000648.1:0-9756 GCA_043732205.1 Schlesneria sp.
CCAACGAAACGAACTCGCCCGAGCCTCACACTACGAATCCCGTAACATCCTCCCGCCACTCAAGAACCGCCTCAGAACCTAAAGCGGACAGTAGAAGTAGTCATCAACTGTGCTTGGAGCAATCGCTCCACCCCTTGCGGCGACGATTTCTGTTTCGGCAGCCTGCACACGCAACGCTCCGGCGGCGACATCGTCAATCGAGTTTTTCGCCAACGACGTGCCAAATCTGGCCTCCAAAACACCAGACGCCAACTTCGTAAACGAAGCGGCTCCCGTAAGCGTACTTACGGACCCGACAACTTCCAACACGTCGTGAGTGACAGCCGCCTGTGCGCGTTGCTGCCGTGGTCCCATGTACAACTGCGGATTTGAATCGGGTTCCGATCGAGACTCGAAGAAACGCATCATGCCGCGGTAATCGCGTGCCTGTCGGGCAATGATCTCATCGTACTCCCAGCTAGACGTGTAGACGCTCGGGAAAAAGAAATGGCAAATCCCAATCCCCCGTTGTTGATCCGTCGCCTTGTATACCTCACGGTTCAGGGCCTCTTGCTCTGTCAATTCCCAGGGCTGTCCATCCACTGTTACGAAGACGCCTGTGCCGGTGGCCCGGGAGATTGCAGGTGGCACAGACCGTGGGGCAGAATTTGGCGCAACTGGCGGTGCGGCCTGCGGGTGGCCGTCTGCGGGTGGGGCGTTTTGCGGGTTCTCGTTACTCTTGGTGCTGTTTCCCTCACCGTCGGGCCATGCGCCCGCTTTCGAAGTCGTTGCCGCCGTGATATCGACCACGCCCTGATTGACCAGTGTTGTGTCAGCGGACCCGGTCGCAGCCTGAGTTGCTGCGGCCTGATCCTTCGACTGCATCTTGGCAAATTGGTCGTTCGACGACTGCATCAGTTGCGTCCCTTCGCCACTGATTGTCTCCCAGGCGAATTGTGCGTACGACGTCGCGTTACCGAGCATCATTTGCATCGCGGCGGTTTGGACGCCGGATTGGCGGAGGGCCTGCGCGGTGTTGGCGGCTTGGTTGATCAGGGTGCGGGCGGAGTCGGTGGCGGTGAGTTGGTCGGGGGTGGCGTCGGGTGGGGGGGGTGAGGTTTTCGGCGTTCGTCTGGCTGGTGAAGTCGGTGGGGATCATCATCCGGGCGGCGAGGACTGAGGTCATCTGGTCCGGGTTGAACTGGCCCATCTGGTTGTCGTCCAGGGCGAGCAGGCGTTGGAGGTCGTCGTGCAGGATGGTCAGGATGTCGGCGACTCGCGCGGCCGCGCCGGCGGTGGCGAGGGAGGTGGCGGAATTGAGGATCGACTTCAACTGCCGTTCTTCCCGGCGGTGGGTGGCGATGAGGGCGGCGAGGTCGGCGTCGTGGGTGGCGGTCTCGTAGGTGCCCGAGGCGTCGATGGTCGATGTCGCGAAGCCGACCGATGCGCCGGTCACTGCGCCGAACCGCGTGGCCTGATCGGCCCAGTCGCCGATCAGTGCGCCGAAGGCCGTGGTCACCAGTCCCTTGGTGTAGCCGGTGACCGCGTTGATCATCGTGTGCGTCTGCGCGTCGGCGGCGTCGGTTTCGCCGGTGATGAAGCCTTGGATCGCGTCGCTGACGGTGGTGGTCGCGGCATGTTCGGCGTCGGCTTCGGCGGTCTCTTCGTCCTTCAGGGACTGGCCGATCTGGTGCAGCGCGTTCTTGGTGGCGTTGGCGATGGTGGTGGTTTGAGTTTGGACGGCGGCGGCTTCCGTTTGATCGGCGGCGGTGACGTCCCCGACCAGCGCGCTGGTCAGCGCGTGATAGGCCGCGTTGAATCCGGTCATCACACCGGCGGGGGAAATCAAAGGGGTCAGGGAAATCAAAGGGGTCAGGACTCTTTGAATCGGCGAGTCCGTTCCTTCCCCACAAACAACGACTCCTGACCCCTTTGATTTCCCTGTGACCCCTTTGATTTCCCTGACCCCTTTGATTTCCCGTTTTGAAGTGAAACACACCGGCGGTGTTGCACTGTTTTGCGGGGTCAACCCTTCGGCTCCGCCGAATGGATCGAACAATCCGCCAAGCAACTCGGCTTGGAATCCACCCTCCGCCCGCGTGGTCGCCCGCGGCGATCCACGCCGGACATGGACTAAATGGACCTGTCCCCTTTTCCGTCCTCCCAACGGATTGGTTGCGGACAACCTCCGCATCCACGACAACACCGGCCTGCCGGTCGTCGTAGCCAATGCGCCGGGCGGATGGAAGCCGCCGGTCAACCTGACCCAGAAGAACAACCGGAACCACCTCAGCGACCGTGCGAAAGAGCAGCCACCGGTGTCTGCGTTAGAAAAGTAAGTTCGACGGCAAGCTTGGGGTAGCCACGCTCGCCTGAGCGTGGGGTAAGTCCAACATTTTCCCCACGTTCTGGCGAACGTGGCTACGAAGACAACCCAACTTCTTAGTCGTGACGAAGCACTACCTGCTTTTCTGACGCAGACACGCCGCCATCGCCGTCCGAACCAAACAACGCCAGCCGGAAGGAGACACCATGAAACTGGGCCTCGCCGTCATCATCGCCCTCTGCCTGACTACGCTACACGCCGCCGGTGCGCCGCCGGCCCGGCCCAACATCGTCATCCTCTATGCCGACGACATGGGCTTTGGTGATCTCGGCGCGCAGAATCCGGAGTCCAAGATTCCCACGCCGAATCTGGATCGTCTCGCCGCGCAGGGGACGCGGTTCACCGACGCGCACAGTTCGTCGGGCGTCTGCACACCCAGCCGCTACGCCCTGATGCAGGGGAGGTATCACTGGCGGAAGTTTCACGGCATTGTGAACGCCTTCGATCAACCGGTTCTCGACGCCGAACGGACCACGCTGCCCGAGTTGTTGAAGACGCGGGGCTACCGGACGGCGTGCATCGGCAAGTGGCATTTGGGGTGGGATTGGAACGCCATCAAACGGCCCGGTGCCGCGCCGACCAAAGGACCGGGGGGACCGGCCGGCTTCGCGCCGAACGCGTTTGATTGGAGCAAGCCGATCCCCGGCGGGCCGTTGTCGCACGGGTTCGACTACTACTTCGGCGACGATGTGCCGAACTTCCCGCCCTATGCGTGGTTCGAGAACGACCGTGTCATCACCGCACCGACCGTGCCGCTGAGCACTCCGAAGCCGACCGCCGAAGGAGCGTGGGAAGCGCGGCCGGGACCGTCGGTGAAGGACTGGGACTTCTGGGCCGTCATGCCGAAACTCACGGAGAAAGCCGTCGACTGGATCGGCCAGCAGAAACAGGACGAGCCGTTCTTCCTCTACTTCCCCTTCACGTCGCCGCACGCCCCGATCGTGCCGACGCCGGATTTTGTCGGCAAATCGAAGGCGGGGGGCTTCGGTGATTTCGTCACCCAGACGGACGACACTGTCGGCCGCGTGTTGCAGGCGCTGAAGGACGGCGGCTTCGCGGACAACACGCTCGTCATCTTCAGCGCCGACAACGGACCCGAGCACTACGCCTATGACCGCATCCAAAAGTTCCAACACCGCAGCATGGGTCCGCTGCGCGGCCTCAAGCGCGACATCTGGGAGGGAGGCCACCGCGTCCCCTTCGTCATCCGCTGGCCCGGCATGGTTCCCGCGGGCCGGGTGAATGCCGGACTCCTCAGCCAGATCGACCTGTTCGCGACCATCGCGGCCGTCACCGGCTCGGACATCCCCGCCGGTTCCGCCGAAGACAGTTACAACCAGCTCCCGCTGATCAAGGGCGAGTCCCCCAGCGCGCGAGCCACGCTGGTCCACAACACCAACGCCAACGGCTACGCCCTCCGCCACGGCGACTGGGTACTCATCGCCGCGAAGACAGGTGCCGTCAGCAAGGTTCCCGGCTGGTTCGACCAAGCGAACGGCTACACCCCGCACACGCACCCCGGCGAACTCTACAACCTCCACGACGACCTCGCGCAAAAGCACAACCTCTACGCCGAACACGCCGACAAAGTGCGCGAACTCGCGAACCTCCTCGAACAGGTCCGCGCCAAAGGCCAGGTGCGGTAAAGCCCTGCCCTGCGTCTCCCGCGCCGACGCTCTTGATCTCAAACCAGCGCCCCCACTGAGCTTGTCTCGGTGGCTCGCGGGCTTCTGCACGACGTCACGCGGCACTTCGGGTGACAGCGGTCGTCGAGCAACAGCCTGATCTCCACCGAGGCGAGCTCGGTGGGTGTTGGGGAGTTCGCTTGATTGAGGTCTGGTGAACGGCGACAAACGCGACAGTTCAACGAAGGAAACCGGTCGTCATTGGCGGTTGCTGGATGCCGCTTACAGCCCGCTGCTCGAACGGCTCACTGTTCAGGAACGTCTAGGCAAGGTGGCCTTTCGGCACGGGCAGGAAGGGCCGGGCTACGACCGAAACCTTGCGACGGAACGAGTCGTGCTTGTCGCGATCGATGACATCCACAACCACCCCGTTCAACGCCGACTGGCCGCGGAGGCCACCCCGTGAAAATGGCCGAGTACACGCTGGCACGCTGCGAATCGAGAACTGACAGACCCAGACCTTCCCACGATCCACGGCCGGCCTTGGGACTTCTTCGGGGGACACTTGCTATTGGTTGTTATGGTGACAAACGCGAGGACACTGGCGACCCAGAGCCGCCGCCAGTTGCACCCGGCGCTCTTTCGAAGCGAGGGGCGACGTCGAAATCCATGAAACGAAGCAGGCCAGTCACAAATGAGGTGGCTGCTTCCTCGGGTTGCGTAATCCAGCCACTCGCAACGGCCTTCGAATCGAACGATGAGGATGGAGTCAGCGCGAGGGTTCCTTGAAGCGTCTCATCGCGTGGGCAGTTCGGACCATTCTCAGTCCATCGAACCGACGAGTCCCTCAACACGATCATTTGATCTTGCTGATTGTTAGCGCCAGGAAACGCCAGCCATTGTTGCCTTGCAACTTGGCGGTTGGTTGCGGTCGCGCGGATTTCAAGGTACTTCGTTGTGTCATTCCAGTGGTGTTCGCGAATAGCACGCGTGTATTTCGCATCGATCACGACGGCGTAGTCGACCAACGCAGATTCGCCGACCTGCTCAGGACCATCGATGAACTCGACGAGAATATCGGGACTCCATGCGGATTCACCTTCACGCCCTCGGTAGACCGTATCTCGATTTTGGACGGCAGAAGCTCTTGGCATCACCCATGGCTCGTACCGAAGAATCACGGCCCGACCATCTTTTGAGGAGAAGGTAACGCGAGCGCCGCGGTCGAGATCCAGGGTGAAACGGAACATGCGAGATGAGTGCAAGATGCCCTGTTGGCTGGAGCACGTTAGCCCCGATAGTCGAAATGCCGCTGCCAACTGCAAGAACACCCATTGCTCATAGAGTCGACTGGTTGACTTGATCCGTTCGTCGGTGCCTTCTTCGACGATAATCAGACCGGTTTTCAGGAACCGAAGCATCTCGTGTCGAATCCGTCGATACGGCTCAACGTTGGAAAACACAGGTGTGGGTGTCAGGTCAATCGCTGGACGCACTCCGGCAAGCAACTCCATTCGGCGAGCCCTTTCCAACTGCGTGATCAAATCGCGGGCTCTCCGAAGACGATCCCGAAGGCGTTGTATTCGAGGCAAATCCTCGGATACGTAAAGACTCCCGCCAACCGCTGATGGTCGATCACGCCATTTGCGATCAAGCTCAAGACTTTCAATGTGACGAACAAGATTAGTGCGGCACTCACATGCTCTTTGGTGCAGCAAATCCACGAAACCGCGAATCACACGATGCTCAGTGGTATCAACACTTTCTTCGATTCGACCGACTTGAGCCCGAAACGGCAGGCTAGTTGATCGCCGTCGCGGATCATTGCCATTGCGAGCGAGTGTGACGATTGAGCGTGCGTCCAATCGCTCGCTTCCCCAGCAGTTTGTTATCGTGAACTGTCGCTGCAATCTTTTCTCTGGTGCTTGAGCGATCTGCTGGAGGTTCGCTGCAACAACTGGCCAAACGGACTCCAGAATTCGTAGTTCCACGGCACTAGTGCGAATCTGCGTTTCGGATGGAAGCAGTGACAGTCGCGTCGACCGCATTGTCTTGGATACAAGATCAAGAACCAAACCCGCAGCTAGCCCACTCATCTGATCCAACATTGTTGAGTAACGCTCGGCGGACAGCTTGCCTGATGCAACGACGATTGGGACAGACGTCCGATCGCTCCATGTGTGTTTGCCGGTTGTTGCTCGACTGCACAATCGCACCCAGACGAGCCCGCGAGCACCCTCGAAATACGCTGCGTCGTCCCAAATAACGAACCGCCCTCGTGCAATGCCTACGGTCGATGCAGGTAATTGGTCAGCCGCCCGAATCGCGCGGCCCGCCTCAATATCGCCGACCCACAAACCGTATTCGGTATCTGGCTCACGAAATTCAATCTCGAAGCCGTAGGGTTGAAGCTCGTTGACATCAATGGTCAATTGGTGATGCACGGGTTGCGAGTCGACTCCGGCCCGGAGCAGTGGTTCCCCATTTCGCGTCAACGACAAGATCGAACTGGAGGTCATGCGGTCGCCTCAGGCTCAAGAAACACGTCCGTCAATTCCGCGCGATGAATGTCGTCCAAAACTCGCAATGATTCCACGAACGGCAATGAATGCTGTTCCAATTTGCGTCGGATCGAAACGACTGCTTCACGCGCCCCCGGTTGAAACAGTCCGCGAATTTGCGGAAGCACACGCTGAGCAAACTGTAGGTCGAGCGCCTTCTCTGTGGGGGCAAGACTCACTGGCCAGCTTGCCAAGTACTTACGCATCGCATTGAATCGGCGTGGGTTCATTGGGCAGTTCAACACTCTCAGATCGTCTCGCAAATCGTCGGTCAGAGTTGCCAGTTCGTCGTCGAACACTGCTTTGTTCCGAATCCAACTGCGATAGTCACGTAGCCGTACTGGTGGACCTGATGCTTTTGCATACGAAGAATCTTCAAGTTCGAGCGGGAGCTGATCCGATGGCAACCGAATCATGTTCGCGCGGTCAAGAAGTCGCTGACTGAGTTGCCTCGTCGTTTCGTCGAAATTCACGGTGCCAATGAATCGAACAGACCGAGGAATCTGTATCGATGACCAAGGTCCGAATGGACTTGATGGATCGACGACGTTTTCTGGGAAACAGACCAAACGGCGTTGTGGATCTGGGTGTTCCAAGACTTGAAGTAAACTGCTGAAGTAATGTTCGACATGCGACAAATTCATTTCGTCGAGGCAGACGAAGTACAACCCCGAGTCGTCACTTGATTGCCGAAACTCCTCTTGTGCGAAAACCAGATGCTGGAACAAGGATGAGTCCGCCGGTTGAAACGTTTGGTTAAGCGCGTTGATATGGCCAATCAAGTCTCGCATGTCCAGCCATGACGGGCTGACCGCAACATGCAGAAAACGATCGGAATCGCCGTTAATGGACGTTTCGCCGCGGATTGCCTGCGCGTACAAACGAGTCAACGAGGACTTTCCCGTACCCGGCAATCCGCCGAGAACTGTCAGATCACCGCACTTTACGCTGACATGGAACGACAGCAAGTCGATCTCTCGATACCGGAATCCGCAGTTTTCGACATGCGTCTTGAATCGTTCGAAGAATTCTTCTTCGGTAATGACTGCTCCACCAGCCTTCAGCGTGAACGTGGGAATCACGAACGATGATTGCCGTGCTACTTGCGCCTGTTCGACGGATTGTGTGACAACGGTTTGTTGGGTGGAGACTGAATCTGATTCGGAGCCCGGTTGTCGTGTCCCCGGTAACAGGCCGAATCGGCTCAGCAACGGTGCGATCGTCAGGAATTGGTTGACCACGTCGTCGCTTTGCTCAGCCAACCGCGCGGCAACTTTTTCAAGATTGTTGCTGAGAACATTTTCCTGTCGCTTGAGTTCCGCAAGCTGCTTCTTCGCGGATTCATCCCGCTTCGTCAGTTCTTTCTCGAACTCGTCCTGTCGCTTGGCAAGTTCGTTTTCCAGCTCTTTCTTCTTGCGGGCACGCAGATTCTGCAACTCCGACTGGATCGAATTCCGTTCCTTATTCAGCTTTTCCAATTCCGTCCGAGTTTCCGCAACCTTCTTGTTGACTTCCGACTGGAGTTTGGCAGCGTTTTCGGCAATATGTTTTTCGACCCTCTCGTCGATTGCCTTCGTAATCGAATCTTCGATTAGACCGGTTTCCACAATCGACTTTGCCAGCTCTCCGATTGCCTTAGTATCACTCGTCAGTATTGTTCTCAACGTGCCAACAACGGCGCGGTCTTCCTGCTCGGTAAATTCGGATGAATAACCGGCGAGATCATCCAGTTCTTCAAGCAACGCCATCAACTGCTGACGTTTGCTGCGTGTCAAAAGCCGCTTGGCAAGCTGCTGGATTACTTGCTCATCAGTACGCATCGAGATGCGTTGAACGTCGTCGGGTACAGCTTCGTTGAAGGCTTCTGTTTCGACGAGATGGTAGTGGCATCGGTTGAGCTGTCTGCTTTCGTGGAGAGGACGAGCTTCCAGAGAGACAGAGATTTCGGTGACTAACTGGCATTTCTTTGGGATCTTCTCCAGAAGATCCTTCGGCACTCGCAGAACTGTGCCATCGCCGGACTCGGGACGAAATCGAACGTCCCATTGCCCCGCGGTTCCCTTCTTCTCGGTGGTCGTCCTGAATCCTCCGAGTAACTCATTACGCCAGCGAACATAAACGCTATCGATTGGGACGTGATTCATCGCCAAACGAAAAGCCGAACCGATGAGATCGCGAGCTTCCGAAATGGACGTCGCAGGAATATCGATGATCTCGACATAGTCTCGACCCCGGATTGCTTCGACGTTGTCGGCGCTAACCTGAAATTGAGCTTTCCCGGTTTTACCTTTCCTGATGGAGTCCTCGATGATTCCGGTGACAAGGCGTCCAGGTTCCGCGAACCCCCGTGTTCCAGGTCGGAGCATCCACCAGACATCGCCGTTGTCGGGAAAATCTTGTGGGTTCGCGATATCTCCGTTCCAGTCAAAAACCGGTAGCAGCGCGCAAAACTGATTCAAAACACCCGAGTCCGCACCTGCCGTCTCGAACGGTCGCTGTGCGACGGCAAAAATGAATTTCTTACCGACAATATCAAGCATCGGATTCTTTCCGTTGAACTCTCGTTTCCGTGTTCACAAACCCAGACCGTTGTTTCCGACCAGCAAGCCATCGCCCGGTCTTTACGGTATCGGTGGGATCGAAGGTGCCAAGCTGCATTGCCGGAATGGGTGGGATTGTACTTCCATGCGAACCGGATAAAAACTGCGCAGGACAATCGCGAGCGGGAACCGGGGATGAGCAATCCCGCCGCAAAGAAACACCAAGCCGCAGGAGTCGTTGATCCCGAGTGATGGCGACGACCGTGTACAGACCGTCATTTCAACGACGCCAGATACGCCAGCAAATCGGCGGCCTGTTGCGGTGACATGTCGCGCAGCAGCAGGTCGGGCATCATCGATTTTTGCTGCGGGACCAGTTGCTCGATCTCACTCGTCGCGAACCGCAGCCGGGGGTTCTGGGCGTTTCGTAGCACCACTTCCTGTTCGGTCCGTTCGATGACCAGTCCCGACAGCACGCGGCCGTCGGTGGTTTCCAGCGTGTACTGGATGAACTTCGGGTCGATCAGTTTGGACGGTTCCAACAGGTGGGTGAGCAACTCGGCGGGAGGATACTTCTTGCCGATCTGGCTGAGATCCGGGCCGAGGTTTTCGCCCACGTCGCGGACGCGGTGGCAGCTCTTGCAACTGGCCGCGCCGTCGCGGAA
>JAYTIB010000649.1:0-3764 GCA_043732205.1 Schlesneria sp.
GGCTTCACTGCGTTCAGCCGCAACCAAACGGGAAGCAGAATCGCCCAGTCGTGGTCTGGCACAGGACAAAGGAAAGCCCGGAGGGAACCACGGAAGCCATGGAAGGACACGGAAAAAACCGCCGCCCGGTGGTCTGCAATCCACTGGTTCAGCGTCGCTCACCTCATTCTTATTCTTTCTGCCACATTGTTCCGTGAGTTTCCGTGCCTTCCGTGGTTCCTGTCCTTCGGCCCTGGCATTTCAACCTCGTCAAGAATTTGCGCGCCCGGCGAAGAAACCAAACGTTAGTAGTACGGATTTCACAGATGAAGAGGGAGGAGAAGATTGCATGTGGTTTTCGTCTGATCTGTGTCATCTGTGAAATCTGGACTACTAGCGATTCGCTTCTGGTCTGGCCGCGAAGATTTGAATTGCGTCAAGCAGCTCTGCGAGTCGTCTTCAAAGCCCGGAGTCGTTCTTTTGCCGACAATCATCGAGAAGACTTCGACAGGAAGATTTGGGACAAGAATATCCGAGCAGAAAAACCAGGAGTTCGCTCATATCTTCCTGTCCCACATTTTCCTGTCTACGTTTGGTTGCGGCATGACCGCGCTGGGTGATCCGTGGTTCTGCTTCTGACTCGTGGGTTGCGGCCGGAAGGCTGCGTCGCGCTTTCCCGTGCGTGAAGTATGGAAGGAGCAGACCGGGGCGGTGTCAGACGGTTCGCGCGAGTCGGCAGGCGATGTAGAGTGGCGATCGCAAACGCGGGGTCTCCGGCATTCCCACCTCATCGTTCGGGACAGGTGGCGGAATCTACGGGAGGCGGTCGGAAGACCACTCCGCGACGAGAGTACGAGACCACGCCACAGGGAGACGACTCGCCGTGCCGATCCGTTCCACTACCACCTCGACCTCCACGACCTCCACGACCTCCACGACCAGCGGCACCCATTCGGCGTGGCGGGTTGTCGTGCTGTTGATGCCCGTGGCGCTGCTGAATTACCTGGATCGGCAGATGCTCGCATCGATGCAGGCGTCGGTGATGGCCGACATCCCCACGATTGGCACGGATGAGAATTGGGGCTTCATGCTCGGGCAGTTCAAGTGGGTCTATGCGTTTCTCAGTCCGATTGGCGGTTATGTCGCGGACCGGTTCAGCCGGCGGCTCACCATTTGTGGCAGCCTGTTCATCTGGTCGGCCGTGACCTGGTGGACAGGGCACGTCACCACATACAACGACCTGCTGTGGGCTCGTTCGATCATGGGGATCAGCGAGGCGTTTTACATTCCGGCGGCTCTGGCGTTGATCGCCGACTATCACTCGGGTGGCACTCGCTCGCGCGCCGTCGGGTTTCACCAGATGGCGATCTACTGCGGCGTGATCGTCGGCGGATTCGGTGGTTATGTGGCGGCGTCGCCAATACTCGGCTGGCGGATTGCGTTTGATGCCTGCGGACTGTTCGGGATGTTCTATGCCGTGCCGCTCGCGTTCGTGCTGCGCGATGCGCCGAAGTCCGCTGAGGTCGCTGCCGTGCCGCATGCCTCGCCGGTCCGGGCGACGATTGAGTTGCTGTCCAACCCGTCGTTCCTCCTGCTGGTCCTTTACTTCACTCTCCCCGCGCTCGCGGGCTGGGTGGTTCGCGACTGGATGCCGTCGATCCTGAAGAAGCAATTCCAGATCGGACAGGGGCAGGCGGGTGTCGCGGCGACGCTTTATTGGCAACTCGCGGCGATCGTCGGGGCGGTCGCAGGCGGATGGCTGGCCGATCGCTGGATGCGGCGAAACCCGCGCGGCCGGATCAACGTCAGCGCGATCGGCATGGCTTTGATCGTGCCGGCGATCTTCGGCGTGGGGAATGCCAGTTCGGCGACGATGGCCGTGGCGTTTCTGATCCTGTTCGGATTGGGCTGGGGCTTTTTCGACTGCAACAACATGCCGATCCTGTCGCAGATCGTGCGACCGGAACTGCGTGCCACCGGCTACGGGATCATGAACATGGTGAGCATCAGTTGCGGCGGGTTCGCGGATTGGGGATTCGGCGTGTTGCGCGACCGCCACGTGTCGCTGAACGTGACGTTCAGTCTCTTCGCCGGCGCAGCGATCGTTTCGATCGGGCTGGTGCTGTTGATCCGGCCCAATGCGGACTGACGTGCGAGGTTTAGCCCCAACGCCAACGGCGTGGGAGCGGACGCGGGTGAACCGTTGATCGCACGCACGCCGTTGGCGTTGCGGCTAAACGTGGCAGCCAAATACTGTCGTCCCGCCGCTCCATCGGCGGGACATGGTGCGCAGAGCGTCCCGGCAAGTGGATGGGAGAACACTCGGCGGTCCCGTCGGCGGAGCGACGGGACTACAGTACTTCTGAGGAACATCGCTCTTGCTTGTTTGTTCGACGAGACGATCGACGGGCAGGAGTGCCCATCCTCCGGTTTTCCACACGCTGTCACGCGAAGCGGACGCAGTAGATCGGCGGCAGGTGCTCTGAGACGCATTGCCACGCATCGCCCTGATTTTCCGTGACCCACAACGCGCCGGTGGTCGAACCGAACGCGAGACGATCGCCGGATTCGTCGATGTCCAGTCCGTGCCGATACGTCAGGTCGTAGGCGTGGTCCTGGGGCAGGCCGTTGCGGTGGATGTCGTACGTCTGCCCGCCGTCCCGCGTGCGGGCCACCACCACTTTGCCCTCGGGGGCAACCGGTGTTCGTCCTTGACGCCGGGGACAAACCAGGCGGTGTTCGGATCGCGAGGATGCACCGCGACCGCAAAGCCGAACGACGTTGGCGACAGGCTCTTCAAGTTCGACACATCCTGCCACGACTCACACCCGTTGGTCGTGAAGAAGATGCCGTTGTGATGCTGGGCCCACAGGGAGTCGGGATGGCCGGGGCACTGGACGACGC
The DNA here is from genome assembly GCA_043732205.1 of Schlesneria sp. Lineage (GTDB taxonomy): Bacteria > Planctomycetota > Planctomycetia > Planctomycetales > Planctomycetaceae > Schlesneria. The sequence continues at coordinate 2,884 of JAYTIB010000649.1, forward strand.
GATGCACGTCTTGATTGGGGTTGTCCATTTGGTCCGGCGGTGTGTAGGCGGACCAGATCCCCTTCGTGTGGACATCCCATGTGGCACCGCCGTCGGTCGTGACCCACACGCCACCGCAAGAGACTCCGAGCGTGACATGGCGCGGGTCGCGCGGATCGACGCAGATCGAGTGAATGCCGGGCAGGTCCACTCCGCCTCCCATCCATTCCAACCGCCGGGGATCGTTCCACAACGATTCCACGAGATTCCACGAGGCACCATGATCGTTCGAGCGAAACAGTCCGCCCGGCAGTGTGCCGCACCAGAGCACACCCGGCTCATTCGCTCCGCCTGCTTCGAGAGCCCAGATGCGATCGAGCTTCCATTCGATCGTGCTGCCCCACATGTCCTTTTGAACCTCACCTTCCGGCTGCGGCGGATACGTGGGGACGGCGAGTTCCTGCCAGGTCTGGCCACCGTCGGTCGACCGATGCAGCTTCGAGCCGAAATGTCCGTGATAGAGCGACGCATACAGCGACCCGTCCCGCCGATCGCACAGCGTCATGATCACATGTTCGGCCAGAAACGGCGTGCCGGTGATTTCCCACGGAGCACCGCTGCGTCCGGTCCGGTCGATGATGAAGAGCCCTTTGCGGGTTGCGGCCAGTATTCGATTGCTCATGGATGGTTCCTTGTTGGTTCGTCGTTGATGACTTGTTGTTCGGTGCCTCAAGGCCAATGACACTGAATTTACTAACCCGATGCGTCAGCGAGGGCGAGCGATATTGGCATTTCCCTGAGTTTCCCTCGCTCACGCGTTTTGAAGTTGCGCTCTTTGGTTTGGGCGTTGGAAGTTGGTCTTGCAAGAAAGCGAGTCCTGTCCCATGACTGGATCTTGGAAT
>JAYTIB010000650.1:0-3760 GCA_043732205.1 Schlesneria sp.
ACCGACGTGCAGTATGTGACCGCGCTGGACAAGCTGACCGGCAAGGAAGTCTGGAAGACCACGCGCGACGGGGCGATGGCGTACTCGACGCCGCTGTTGATCGAGGTCGACGGCCAGACGCAACTGGTCAGCACCGGCGGCGAATGGGCGATGGGCTACGAACCGAAGACGGGTCGGGAAATCTGGCGGTTCCGCTATCCCAAGGGCTACTCGAACGTGCCACGGCCGGTGTACGGCGAAGGGCTGGTCTTTCTCTGCTCGGGATATGACAAGCCGTGGCTGTACGCGGTGAAGCCGACCGGTGAGGGGGATGTCACCGAGACTCACATGGCGTGGAAGCTGGAGCGCGGTGCGCCGCTGAATCCCTCGCCGCTGCTGTTGGGGAAGGATCTGTACATCGTCAGCGACAACGGGATCGCCCAGTGCCTGGACGCGAAGTCGGGCGAGCCCTACTGGCAGAAGCGGCTGGGTGGCAACTTCTCCGCGTCACCACTGTTGGCGGACGGTCGGCTGTACCTGCTGGATGAGGCGGGAACGACCTATGTGGTCGAACCGAACAGTGCCGAGTACAAGGAACTCGCGGTCAACACGCTCCCCGGTCGGACCCTCGCCAGCATCGCCGCCGCCGACGGAGCCCTGTTCCTGCGGACCGACAAGGCGCTGTATCGCATTCAGCAGGCGAAGTGACGAACGGGACGGCTTACGGGTCTGCGCGGTTTGGCGAGCAGCAGAAATAGGTCTACAAGCACGCAGCGCAAGCAAGTGAGTTTTCAGACTCACACACTTGCTTGCGCTGCGTGCTTGTATTTGGGTGAGCTTTCATCTGCCGCTCGACCTACTGTAGTCCCGTCGCTCCGCCGACGGGACGTCCGGTCGGCGGAGCGACCGGACTACGGTAATGTCAGTCCTCATACAGCCGCACGTGGATTGTTCCGTCGCGCGTGATGCAGCCCCGGTAGAGGCCCTCGGAATTGCGGGCTGTTGTGAAGCGGCCGGACTTGTCGAGGACGATGGCGGCACCCTCTCCCCCGGCGTTTTTGAGTTGTCGGTTGATGACATCTTCCGACGCGGCGGCGGCTGACAGGCCGCGGTATTTCATCAGCGCGATGATCTCGTGTGAGACCGCGTACCGGATGAAGAACTCACCGTGTCCGGTGCATGAGATCGCCGCGGCCTCGTTGTCGGCATAGGTGCCGGCGCCGATGATGGGCGAGTCGCCAATGCGTCCGGCCATCTTGTTGGTCATCCCGCCCGTGGATGTGCCGGCGGCCAGATTGCCCGCGGCATCAAGGCTCACCGCGCCGACAGTTCCGTATTCGGACTTCTTCAGCGGCAGCACAGTCGGCGTCGCGTCCGGCAGTGATCCGGCGTCACTTCGTTTCTTCTTCTCTTCGGCCTCGCGCTTCCAGATCTCTTCGATCGCCTTGCGGCGGTGTTCGGTGGCGAAGTACGACGGGTCGACGTTCTCCAGACCCTGCCGCTTGGCGAAGGCATCGGCACCCGGTCCGATCAGCAGGACGTGCTTCGATTTTTCCATGACGGCCCGCGCGCCGGTGATCGGATTCTTGATCGTCATCACACCGGCCACCGCGCCCGCCCGCTTCGTCTTGCCCTCCATGATGGAGGCATCGAGTTCGTTCGTCCCGGCATTCGTGAAGACCGCTCCTTTGCCGGCGTTGAAGACCGGCAGGTCTTCCATGATGCGGATCGCCGTCTCGACCGCATCCAGGCTGGAGCCGCCCGCCTTCAGTTTGGCATGCCCGGCTTCGAGCGCACTCTTCAGGCCGGCACGGACCTCTTTCTCCATCTCGGGGGTCATGTCCTTCTTGTCGACACCGATCCCGCCATGAATGCCCAGCACGACATCGGCGACAACATTGTCCGCAGCCCGCATCAGGTTCGTCATCGTCAACAGCACCATCCCTGAAAGTAGAATTCGCAACATCTTCGACTCCACGTGTTGAGTTCCATCATTCCATCACAGACGTTTCCGACAGAAGTAGTGAGCCGGGCGGCGTAAGCCGCCGGACTCTTGCGACTGCAGCTAGGAATCCGGGGGCTTACGCCGCCCGGCTCACCTGATTCGGTCTTTTGTCGGTCACGTCATCACATCGTCACCGCCACGCTCATGATCGCCTCTTCGGTCCAGTCACCGGTGGGTCGGACTTCGCGCAGTTGGCCGCGCGACATGACTCCGATCCGGTCGCAGACGGCCAGCAGTTCTGTCAGGTACGAACTGACGAAGATGATCGCCTTCCCTTCGGCCGCCAGTTCGCCCATCAGCCGGTAGATTTCGGACTTGGTACCGACATCAATGCCGCGCGTCGGCTCGTCGAGCAGCAGGACGTCGGCCTGTTGATGCAGCACCCGGGCGATCGCCACCTTCTGCTGGTTGCCGCCGGAGAGTTCGCCGATTGTCTGCTCGGACGAAGCCGCCTTGACGTGCAGTCGCTTCATCCAGCGGATGACCTGGTCGCGACGCCGGCCCAGATCCAGCCAGCCGCAGCGCGAGTAGGGTTGCAGGCGGCTGTACGTCATGTTGTCGGTGATCGTGCGAGACTGCGCCAGTCCCTCGGTCTTGCGGTCTTCGGAGACCAGACCCAGTCCGGCGCGGATGCGGCCGCGCGCGGTGTGCGGTGGCGTCAGGTGGGCGACTTTCACGCTGCCGTTGGTGACGGGATCGAGTGCGAACAGACATCGCAGCAGTTCCGTGCGTCCCGCGCCGATCAGGCCGGACAGCCCCAGGATCTCGCCGCGACGCACTTCGAGCGACACCCCCTGTGGAGACCGCCCGCCACTCAGGTTCTCGATCTTCAGCAGGACTTCGCCCGGTGCGTGGGGCACGGTGGGAAACAGTTCGGACACGCCGCGGCCGACCATCAGCGACACGATCTGCGCGTCGGTGGTTCCCGCCAGTTCGCCGGCTCCGACGGAACGCCCATCCCGCAGAACCGCGTAGCAATCGCAGACCTGGCGGATCTCTTCGAGGAAATGGCTGATGTAGACGATTCCCAGCCCGGCGTCGCGCAGTTTGCGGATGACGGCGAACAGGTGCTCGACGTCGTGCTTCGTCAGCGAACTGGTCGGCTCGTCGAAGACGATCACCTTCGAATCGGCCGCGAGCGCGCGGGCGATTTCAACGAGTTGCTGGACGGCGATGGAGAGTTCGCCGACGGGTGTCTCGGGCCGCAGATTGGGATGGCCGAGCAACCGCAGCGCCGCGTGGACCTTCGCGCGCTGGGCCGTGCGGTCGAGGGCGAACCGGCCGAGCAGACCGGGCCGACGGCATTCCTGCCCGAGCATGATGTTGTCTTCGACTGACAAGTCGCGGGCCAGATTCAGTTCCTGGTAGATCATGCTCACGCCGGCCAGTCGCGCGTCGTGCGGTCCCTGCGGAGCATACGACTGTCCCGCCAAGAGCATCGTTCCATCATCCGGGGCATGGGCTCCGCTGAGCACTTTCATCAGCGTGCTCTTGCCGGCTCCGTTTTCACCGATGAGCGCGAGCACCCGGCCGGCGGAAACAGTGAGCGACACGTCACTCAATGCCTGCGTCGCCCCGAAGCGTTTTGAAATGCCGGTCATCGAGAGCAGGTCGGACATCGGGTTTCCTGGGCACAGTGCCGTCGAGTGACTCGCCGGTTGAAGCGGATCTACCATGCATGGTTGAGATTTGTCGGTGATCGCGAACCGTCCCGTCGGCGGAGCGACGGGACTACAGTAGTCCCGTCGCTCCGCCGACGGGACGGTTCGCGATCAC
>JAYTIB010000651.1:0-26069 GCA_043732205.1 Schlesneria sp.
CACGCGTGGGGCGATGCCCACGCGGTTAAACGACTCACCTTCGGCCGCGTGAGGTATGGGTTCGCAGAGCGGACGGGCAAGAGTGCCCATCCTCCATCAGCATTTCGTCTGTCGTGCAGAATTTCGAAACGGGGACATTGATGGTCTCGAAGAACTATCTGGCCATCGCCATCGTGGCTCTGGGGGTTGGTCCGCTGACGGCCAACGCTCAGCAGAACCTGCCCCGGCCGATTGTGCTGTATCGACCGCCGACAACGGCAGCACAGCCGTCGCGTGGTCCGTCGACCATCACCACGGCTCCCGTGCAAACCAAGACCGTGACACCCAACGGCCCCCGGTCGAATGCAGTCGTCACCAGTCCAATGGCAGGCGGTCTGGCCAACCGCGGGAAGCAGGACAACTCGGCGATTCAGCAGGCCAGTCAGACAAACTCCTCAACCCCAAACGGTCAGTCGGTGGATCAGAAAGCGAACCAGCAAAAGACTCCGGCGCAGGAGTTGGCGGAACAGCAGTCCCGTCCGACAAATCAGATGCTTCAGAATCCCTCGGGAGGCCACAACCTGACGCACACGGGGATCACGTCCTCGCAGCAGATGGCTCCAAATTTGTATTTCGGGCAGCAGTTTCAAGCGTGGAGCAATCAGCAGCCGGTGGCCCAGATGCCGGCGTCGTTCGGGGAAATGAACCGGTATCAACCCGCGCCATTCGGGGGATACGTTGCTCCCAACACGTATCTCGGTTCTGGATTCTCCAGTTGGAGCAATCTGTCTCAGGGGGGAGTGTCACCCGGTGCCACGGGAAGCTGGAGCTATTCGGTCTGGCCGTGATGCCCGTTCGCGACCGCGCCTGCCGGAACGTCGAAACCGCCCATGGCATTCACGCGTTGACGAGGATGCCCGCGGCATTTCTCGAAAGCCGCAGCCTGGGGCGGCGGGCCATTGACGTAGGACGGATTTCCAATCCGTCCGTCAGCAATCCGTCCGTCAACTCAGGACGGATTGGAAATCCGTCCTACGGGTCGATCATTTCCTGCCGACGGCCTTCCGTTCCGGCGACGAATCGTCGAACCGGATGTCCGGAATCATTGGGAATCCCGACGCGCTTGATTTCCGTCCGCGTGCGGTCAGAATAGGGACGCTTTCGACCTTCATTTCTTGGACTCCGCGCACGTGCCGATGTGGATCAGATCCCCGGTCACGCCGGCGTTGGAAGTCCGCTCACTCACGGGGAACAGGCCGCACGATGAAATTCCAAGACGGTCAGACTGTTGGTATCGACCTGGGGACCACCTATTCCGCCATCGCCCGGCTGACGCCCGAAGGCCAGCCGGAATCGTTGCCGAACGCCGATGGTCGGAACATCACGCCGTCGATTGTGTTGCTGGGCGATGACGGACAGGTTGTCGTGGGCCCGTCGTTCGAACGGTCGTCACAAGAATCCGCCGATCACATTGTCGAGGCGGTCAAGCGGCAGATGGGCAACAAGAACTTCTTCGTCGTCTATCAGAACAAGAAGCTGACCCCCGAGTTCATCTCAGCGCTGATCATGAAGAAGATGAAGCAGGACGCCGAAAAGAAAATCGGCCCGATCACCAACGCGGTCATCACCGTGCCGTATTACTTCAACGATGTCCGCCGCAAGGCGACCCAGGATGCGGGCCGCATCGCCGGGTTGAACGTCGTCGACATCATCAACGAACCGACGGCCGCAACGCTGGCTTATGCCTGGATGAAGGGTGAGCTCGGCCGGTCCGATCTGAAGCAGGACGCCAAGACGATCCTGGTGTACGACCTGGGTGGCGGCACGTTCGACGTGACGGTCGTCCGCTACACGCCGACCCAGTTCCGCGTGCTCGCCACCGACGGCGACGTGATGCTGGGCGGCATCGACTGGACGAAGCGCATCACGGACCACGTGGCCGAGCAGTTCGCCCGGCGGTTCGGAGACGATCCCCGCCCGGACGCGGATGTGATGCGCAACTTCACCGTGAACTGCGAAGACGCCAAGCGGGCGCTGAGCACCAAGGACCAGGTGCCGCTGTCGGTGTACTACAAGGGCAAGACGCTGACCCTGCAGTTCACCCGCAAGGACTTCGAGCGCATGTGCGCCGACCTGTTGCAGCGCACCCGCGATACGACCGAGCTGGTGTTGCAGCAGGCCGGTGTGGAACCGGGAACGCTCAACGAAGTGGTGCTGGTCGGTGGCTCGACCTACATGCCGGCCGTTGAGAAGATGCTCGCTGAAGTCTGTCAGCGCAAACCGTCGCGCGAATTGCGGCCCGAAGAAGCCGTGGCCCAGGGCGCGGCCATCCATGCCGCCATCCTCGAAGCCCGCGAGAACCGCGGCATCGAAGGCTTGAACACACTGATCTCCAACCGCCTCCGCTCGGTCAAGACCAGCGACGTCAACTCGCACTCGCTGGGCGTCAAAGTGACCAGCCCGACCGACCGGACGAAAAAGATCAACCATGTGATGATTCCGAAGAACTCGCAGATCCCGGCCAGCGTCACCCAACGGTTCGTCACGAACTCCGCCAACCAGACGTCCATCCACGTCTACATCTTGGAAGGGGAAGCGACGGACCCTGATGCCTGCACGCAAATCGGCGATTTCCGCATCGGTGGCCTGCCCCCCGACCTGCCCGCCGGATCGCCCGTCGAGGTGACCTACAGCTACGACTCGAATGGACGCATCCATGCGATCGCCAAGGAATTGACCGGCAGCCGGATCGCCACGACCGAAATCGTCCGCGATTCGGGCCTGAGCGACCAGGGTGTTGGCGACTTCGAACAACTCGCCAGGGATTACCAGGTCGAGTAGTCGTGAGCGGGCGCGGGACGGGTCGCCAAGCGGCCCGTCCGAATCGCTTCGATCCGGATTCACGTGCATGCGGGAGGGTGTCTGGTGGCCATTGATGTCTACAAGGACTGGTTGGGGATCCCGGAAGGACCGCGGCCTCCGGACCACTACCAACTGCTGCGGTTGGTGCAGTTCGAGGATGACGCCGAAAAGGTTCGCAAGAACTACAAGAAGCTGAACTCGCACGTGCGCAAGTATGCGACCGGCCAATACTCGATGGAGTCCCAGACGCTGCTCAACGAACTGGCCAAGGCGATGCTGTGCCTGACCGACGTGGAGTCGAAGCAGGAGTACGATCAAAGCCTGGGGCGCGTCATTGATGATCGCGATGCGACCACGGGACGCCGTCCGATGACCTCGTACCTGCAGGACGACGGCGTGCTGACCGCCGAACAGGTGCGCGAGGTCAAATCGCACGCGGAACGAACGGGCCTGTCGATCCGTGACACCCTCGTGCAGTTGAAGCTCGCCGAAACGGATGTCGCGGCGCGGGCGTTCGCCCGCGAACTCGGGCGCCCGTTTGTCGATCTGGCGGACATGCTGCCGGACGATTCGGTGCTTGACCAGGTGCCCCGATCGGTCGTCCGCCGGCACGTCTGCCTGCCGCTGTTCATCGATCACGGCGGCGTCCTGGTGGCGTGTGTCGAAGAGCCTGACTCGGAACTGGAAGACGAGATCCGCCTGCGGTTCAACATGCCGATCCGGCCGGTGCTGGCCACTCCGCTGAGCATCAATCAGGGGATCGCCAAGTACTACGCGGCCGGCCTGCGCAAAGACGCACCGGAGACCTCCAAGGGGGGCAAGTCGTCCGGTAAGTCGTCTGGTAAATCGTCCGGCAAGGCCAAGGATGTGCTGACCGAAGATGAAAAGGCCCAACGCAAGCAGTTGGGCACCCTGGCGGCGTGCTGGTCGGTGATCGGCTTCAGCCTGCTCGACACGTTCCTGCTGTATGACCTGGTCTACAAACGCATCGGCCTTCCCGGACTGATCCCCTTCTCGGGGATTCTCATCGGGTGTCCCGTCGCCTTCCTGATTTACATGACCTACGTGGCGAAGCAGAAGTAACACCGCGCGACTTCTTCATACGCGACGATTCGCGTCATTCGCAGGGCACAGCCAATAGCAACCCGGATGTTTGAAACGTCCGGGTTGCTGCGTCACCGGGGAACTGTGCGTTGCTTGCGTCCGAGGGTGGCCGACGAGACTCAATGATCTTTCTGCCTCTCTCTTTCTGTCTCCTTCTTCCTGTACCGGCAAGGCAGGGAGACAGAAAGAGAGAGACAGAAAGATGAACACCGACGAAGTTCTGGCAAACTTCCGGAAGCACAAGTTGCACAGCCCCCAACTCAGCCCACCACGCTTCGGGTGCCTTGCCGTGTTGCTTGATTGACGACCGTGGCGACTCCCGGCACACTGGTCAGCCATTGCTGATGCCTCCCCGCCTCTCCCCACCTTTCCCCCCCGCCTGTTGTGTGAGGAACCGAGCCATGTTGCTTGTTCTGCGTCGCTGTGCCTTGGTCGCTGTTGTGCTCGCTGTGTCCGGAACAGTCAGGGCCGGGAACTGGCCCGGTTGGCGGGGGCCGACGGGCAACGGGCTCAGTGCCGAAAAGAACCTGCCCGCCGAATGGAGTCCGACAAAGAATGTCGCCTGGAAACTGGCTCTGCCGGGACCGGCTGGGGCGACCCCCGTCGTGTGGGGCGATCGCATCTTCCTGACGTCGACCAGCGAGGCGGGTGAACTGCTGTTGATCGCCATCGACACTGGCGGCAAGCAGGTCTGGCAACAGGTGGTGGCGAAGGGCAACAAGTCGGCGCGCGGCGACGAGGGAAACTCGGCGTCCCCCTCGCCGGTGACCGATGGCCAGCACGTTTGGACCTTCATGGGAGATGGCACGCTCGCCTGTTACACCGTCGCCGGAAAGGAAGTCTGGAAGGCCAACATGCAGGAGCGCTATGGCAAGTTCAGCATTCAGTTTGGCATGAGTTCCACGCCGGTTTTAGACGACGGGGTGTTGTTCCTGCAGTTGATTCACGGCGAAGGAAATCCCAAGACGCGCGAAGCCTGTGTCGTGGCCCTGGACGGGGCCACCGGCGGTCAGGTCTGGAAGGCGGACCGGCCGAGTGACGCCGAGGGTGAGAACGAACACTCATACGCCTCCGCCATGCTCTACAAGGACGGCGACAAGAAGTTGCTGCTGACTCACGGTGCCGATTTCCTCATCGCGTACGATCTGAAGGACGGGCACGAAGTCTGGCGCTGCGGCGGACTGAACCGCCGCGATGATCCCGAACTGCGTTACGACTCGACGCTGCGATTTGTCGCCTCGCCGGTGGCCGTGCCCGGACTGATCGTTGTGCCGTCGGCCAAGGGTCATCCGGTGCTGGCGGTCAAGCCGGATGGAAAGGGAGACATCACCGATGCGAGCAACAAGCACTACTGGAGTTGGAAGAGGACGCCCGATGTGCCCACACCGGTCATCGTGGATGATCTGGTCTATCTCTGCATGGAAAACGGCAATCTGACGGTGCTGGAAGCCAAGACTGGCAAGGAAGTCTACTCGCAGGCGACGCATCGTCACCGCCACCGCGCGTCGCCGGTGTATGCGGATGGAAAGCTCTACCTGACGGCCCGCGATGGCAAGGTCCACGTGATCCAAGCGGGACGCGAGTTCAAGATCCTGTCGGTCAACGATCTGGGCGAGGATCAGTCGTCGTCGCCGGCGATCTCGAACGGCACGATCTACATGCGGACCTTCCAGCACCTGTGGGCGATCCGGCAGCAGTAGTTCGCCGATCCTAACAGCCTGTTGAAAAACGTAGCTTGGACGTCTCGTCCGAGCGAATTCCAACTGGAAACCACGGACGAGGCGTCCGTGCTACGACTTTTTTTCAACAGGCTCCTAAATGCCATCAGCGGGTTGCACCTCGCTGAAATCGCTCTTGAGTCAATTGGGGTTGCCTGTCACATTACGCCCCTCTCGGTCGCCAGTCCGTCATGGACGCTCTGGCGCTGAGCCGGGTGTTCTTTCTCGACAGCGTGGCCAACGTGATTCGTCAATTCTCCAGTCAGGGCACGATGCTGATCGCGGCGATTCTGGTCGCTGTGACGAATGGTTGCGCCACGGTTCAGAACTACGGGGCGCCCGTCAGCAATCCGCTGTTCGTCCGGGCGAACAACCACGATGTCGCTTGGGAACGAACAGTCGACGTCGTCCACGATTACCTGTTCGAGATCGAGCGCGAAAACAAACTCGGCGGAGTCCTCGAAACCCGCTACAAGACGGGTGCCAGTCTCATGGAACCGTGGCACGCGGATTCAGTCGGGATGGACAATCGCGTCGAGAGCACGCTGCAATCCATCCGCCGCAAAGCCCATGTCAGCGTGACGCCGGTCGAGGGGGGATACCTGATCGGCGTGGAAGCCCACAAGGAACTGGAAGACGTCGCCAAGGCGGCCAACTTGCAGGGGGCGGCGACATTCTTGGACGACAACATCCTGCAACGCGACCTGAACGCGGTCGTCGGCCAGGCCACGCCTTCCGGGTGGATTTCCAAGGGACGCGACGAGGCCCTCGAACAGTCGATGCTCAAGTCCCTCCACCGCGCATTCGGCAACCCGTGAGCCCGTCGATCATGGAGTAGACAGGCACGACAGACGGCTTGGTCTATCCACCATCCACTACCCACTCACTACCACTACGCCTTCAGTTCAAAGATCGCTTCGACTTCGACGGCGATGTTGCCCGGCAGTGATCCCATGCCGACCGCGCTGCGGGCTCCCTTGCCATTGGCTTCGCCCCAGATCTCGACCATCAGGTTGCTGAACCCGTTGATGACCTGCGGGTGCGTGGCGAATTCCGGCGTGGCGTTGACCATTCCCAGCGTCTTGACGAGCCGTTCGATCCGGTCGAGGTTTCCCAGTTCGCGCCGCAGGGTGGCGAGCATGGTGAGTCCGACCTGCCGCGCCGTCTGATGCGCTTCCGCCTCGCTCATCGTCGCCCCGACCTTGCCCGTGATCATCGAGCCATCGGTTCGCATCGGCCCATGCCCGGAAACGTAGGCCAGGTTCCCGACAATCACCACCGGATGATAAATCCCGCCGGGTTTGGGAGGCGGAGGAAATTCGAGCTTCAATTCGACAACACGGGCTTCGGCACTCATGGCGATTCCTGTTGATGGTCTTTCCAAGTGAATTGCGATCGATCACAGCGGGGCGTGTTCTGTCGTTCGACGTCCGTGTCGTTTGACTCCCACAGCCCGCGACGGCCTTCGACCTCATTTTGCCGCGAGCGGCTTCAGTTGCCACCGTTCGTCGAAGAAGTCCGCCGCGACCACCTTGCCCGGAAAACGGCTGTTCGGTGCCGTCCGCACGTCCACGATCGCCCAGTCCGGCAGCTTGGACACTTGGCGGGCGTTGTTCAGATAGTCGTATTCGCGGTAGGTGAAACTGCTGTTGAGCACGACGTACTTCTTGGGGTTGAGCGGGTTCGGATAGATCGCGATCAAGGCATGCTGACCGGCGTCAAACGATCGATCTCCCGCCGCAATGGATTCGACTGTCCAGCGGATTGGCAGCTTGTCCGCGATTCTTGCCAAGACCTTGTTCGCCTGGGAATCACCCCACAGCACCAGGTTTGACGAGGCGATGTCCCGGTCGGTGATCTCGGTGTCGGACTTCACAACGGCGTCCCCGCGCATCTGCTGCCGCCAGTGGGTGACCGCGTGATCGAATTCCGATTTCACCCACTTGTCGACCGGTTCACTTCGGCAGGCACCACTCGGTTTGACGAACACGAACGAGTCCATGAAAGCGTCGTCGACCGGTCCCTGCAGACCATGCTTCTTGAGGGTCCAAAGTTCCAGCATCGCACCTTTCACTTCGTGCCATCTTCCGTCCGCATCGAGCAAGAACGAAGCGCCGGCAGATAAGTCGGCAGGCAGGTCGATTGCCGCCCCGGCATCAAGGCGAATTTTTCTTGGCGAGCCCGCTGGCGGTCGGAGTGTGAGCTCCGTGACATTTTTCGTTTGCACCAACAGTTCACCGCCGACCGGCTTCACTGTGACTCGGGCTTCCTCCCAATGCTCCTTGAGTCCATGGACCGTCAGCCAGTGCATCCGATTGTAGCGGAGCGAATAGGTGACGAACTGGATGCTGGCCGGTGAACGGTCGATTCCCTTGACCGCCCATTCGGCGAGCTTCGCTTCGATTTCCTTGGCGGACTCTTTGTGAATGCTGTGGGCCGTCATCGGGCCGATGATGTGCAGCAGTTTCATCCCCTCACGTTCGAACGCGGCGGCCATCAGGTCGGCCGCCTGCTTCTGCTTGTCGATCTCGCCGCTGTAGGCCACGGTCGGCAGGTGAGCCAGATTGGCCGCGTAGCCGGGGCAGTCGTACATCCGCCACAACTTTTGTTCGTACCAGGTGGGGGTCAGCGTTTCACTCTGAAAGACCTTCAGAAAATCGGGTGTCTCCGAAAAGCCCGCGCCGGGATTGGCGGCGAACCAGCGGTCGGGGTAATGCACGGCGAACTGCCAACAGGCGGCTCCCCCCATTGAAAAACCGCGGACGGCGATCCGGTCGGGATCGACGCGATACTGCTGCTGGACCGCGGCGAGAGCTTCGAACGAATCGACTTCGCCCGCAAACTTGTTGGCGTTGCAGTAGCGGCCGTAGGGATGCAGCACGATCGTGTCCGGGGGTGAGATCGCGCCGACGTTCTTCGACCGGTCGTTCAGGAAATTGACTTCGCTGAGTGTTTCGCCCCGACCATGAAACCAGAAGTCCAACCGATGCGGCTTCTTGCCGACAAAGTCGTAGGTGGCCGGGATGACGAGTCCATAAGGCTGGACTGTCTGATCGATGCGCGAAATATAGCCCCGCACGATCACACCCGTTTGTTCCGTCCACGGAGCCTTTCCGGCCAGCAGTTGCTCGGCCCGCTGCTGTCCCTGCTGGAGCAGGTCTTTGGCGGCGGGGATCTCTTTCGCGTCGAAGAATTCCCGATAGCGCAGCGCCTGATCCACGGCCCGATGGAAGATCAGCACGTCCGGCAGCAGCTTCTTTACGAGCGGGTTGTCGCTTTGCTTCAATGCGGCGATCACTTCCGCCAGTTTCTTCAATCCCGCTTCGAGTTCTTGGCGGTCGGCATCGGGAACGTCGACTCCCAGCTTGGGAATCCGACGGACGTTGTCGGGCACGTTGTCGGCGGGACCGTCGGCAAACGCGGTGGAAGCGAGTCCCAGCACGAGCATCCACGCACAGCCACGGAACAGAGTTCGTCGATCAGACATTCATCCGCCTCGCTTTGTTTCAGGAAGACCGGTCGTCGTTGGCAGTTGCGACAGGAGAACAGACTGGAGTTTTCCGGCAAAAAATCAAGGGCACGCGGAAAATCGGCGCGCGGCGTCAGGTCGTCGATCGGGTGCAGACCGAGAGCTCGCGTCGCGCGGCTTGCCGTTGGGTTGGAGTGGCCTGCGTTTTTTTCGCAAGCCGGACGATTGACATTCCCGAGGACACCGACAAGAATCCTCACCACAGTTGAGACTGAATCTCAACATCAACCTTCCGCGTCGCTCCGGTGCCTCGTTCTGTTGAGTGTCTGCCATGGACTTCGGTCAGCAAACTCTCGCCCAGAATCACGTTCACGCCGAATCCCATCGGCCGATCTGTCATTGTTTGAACGTCACCGAGGGCGAAATCCGCGAAGCGATCGCCGAGCACGACCCGCAATCGATCCGCGGCGTCTCGCAAGTCTGCGGAGCCGGTGCCGGCTGCATGTCCTGCCACCGCCACATCCGCCGCATGCTGAACGAACGAGTCCTACTCCGCCGGTCGCATCTGCTGGGCGAAATCGCCTCCGGCGAACCGTGCCCGTCACAGTCCCAATGCGGTTCGTAACGTTCGCGCGGCCGAATCGGCGAAGACCTGCTCGAAGTGCCGGGGACCGTCACCTTGGCGAGCGTCAATTCGCGGGCACTTCAGAAACCGGGATTCGTCGTGGTGCCGCCACCACTTCCACCGACCGGGGCGACTGGTTGGATTGCGACCGGGGGTGGCGCGGCGGCTTGGGAGCCGCCGAGTTGATCGCGGCGCGAGGCGTACCGGATGGGGAATGATGGCCAGACCGTGTTCGGAAATGGGGAAGTCGTATCGCCCAGCACTTCGTACTTGCCGTCGAACCCGTGCGTCACAAATTCCTTGGAGGTCTTGTCCTGGGCATAGATCCAACCCATCGGTTTTTCGGTCACGTACTGCGTGAATCCCAGCCACTGCCGGTCCGGAGCCATTCCGAAGAAATTTGACCGTTCGGGTTTGAAGCCCATGAATTCTCGCGGTAGCGGCGCGGTGTGGAGCGACGTCAGCAGCACCGCCATCGTGACGTAGCCGGTCAGTGCGGAAAACAACCAGCGCCCGACCTGATCGACCGTCGACGGCAATTGGATGAACGTCGGTGACAACTGCTCGCTCCCCAGCCGCAGTCCGAACACGAACGCCGTGAACAGGCCGACCAGCGCGACGATGTCTGAATAGCTCTTCGCGCCCCCGAGCATCCCGTCCAAGAACCCGGCGACCGGCTCGAAGAAATTCATTGCCAGCAGACCGGAGAGCAGCACGCACAGAAACGTGTGGGCGGACCCCCACAATCCCTCGCTGGCAACACACCAGACGATGACACCAATCACGATCAGGCAGGCGACGTCGATCATGAAGTACTCAGCTTTAGTTGGTGATGGAGTGAATGTTCAATTGAAGAAACAACGGGCGATAAGCGAGGATTAGGCGAGCGACAGAAACAGGGTTACAAGCACGCGGCGCAAGCGAGTGAGTTTTCAGGCACACTCGCTTGCGCACCGTGCTTGTATGTGGGTAAACTTTCATCTGCAGTTCGCCTTATCAATTCGCGGTCACTTGACGACGCGGAGCATTTCGTCGACCGAGGTGATTCCCTTGACGACCAGCCGCAGACCCTCTTCCTTCATGTACAGCATGCCGTTCTTGCGGGCTTCGGCCTTGATGGCGGTCAGATTGGGGTTTTCGCGAATCAGATCACGCAGCCGGTCCGTGATGACCAGCAGTTCGTAGACGCCGATCCGGCCGACGTATCCCAGATCGTTGCACGACGGGCAGGTGGCCTCGCGGTGGGCGGGCGGACGATAGAACTTCTCGACCTTTTCGGCGGGCAGGCCGACCTTTTGCAGCAGGTCGGCCGTCGGTTTGTAGGCTTCCTTACAGTCGTTGCACAGCTTGCGGACCAGGCGCTGTCCGAGGATCGCGGAGACCGAACTGGAGAGCAGGAATGGCTCGACTTCCAGATCGATCAACCGGAACAGTGCCGCGATCGTGTCGTTGGCGTGCAGCGTTGAAAACACCATGTGACCGGTGTTGGCCGCCTGGCAGGCGATCTTGGCAGTTTCGCCGTCGCGGATTTCACCGACCATGACGATGTCGGGATCCTGGCGCAGCACGCTTCGCAACGAACCGGCGAAGGTCTGCCCGGCCTTCGAGTTGATCTCGATCTGCGTCACGTTCGCCATCTTGTACTCGACCGGGTCTTCGATCGTGATGATGTTGTTTTCGAAGGCGTCGATTTCCTGCAGGGCGGCATAGAGCGTGGTCGACTTGCCGGCGCCGGTGGGACCGCAGGTGATCATCATCCCGTGCGGCTGGTGGACAATCTCGTGCAACTGCTCGACCATCTGCTTGCGCATGCCGAGGTCACCCAGCGTCTTGACGGTGGTGCCCTTGTCGAGGATCCGGATCACCATCTTTTCGCCACCCTGCAGGCCCTGGGTGGCCACGCGGAAGTCGACCTGGCGACCCTCCATTTCCGCGCGGAAACTGCCGTCCTGCGGTTTGCGGCGTTCGGTGATGTCCATCGCCGACAGCACCTTAAAGATGTTGACCAAGGCATCGCCCATCGGACGATCAAACGCCTCGGCCGGATACATCACCCCGTCGATGCGCAGCCGGACCGACATCTCATCTTCCTTCGGTTCCATGTGGACGTCGGTGGTGCGCCGCAGAATGGCGTCGTAAATCAATTCCTTGGCTGCCAGATAGCCCTTCGAGCTTTCCACCTGGCGTGAGCGGTCCACTTCCCCCTTGCCGCCCGATTTGCCGATCAACCTGATGGGCGGCCCGGCGACGGATTCCCTAGTCTCGCGCGAACCAACTTTCACACCGAGCCGGGACAGCAGGCGAAGCGTCACCGAACGGATGTGCCGGGGGGTCAGAACCTTGCCGGATTCAGGAACGCGCTTGTTCCGCTCGGCGACATACAGGCCCATCGGCACCGCGTAACCGCACGTCATTGCAATGAAGGACAACCCGAAACTCGGGGCGCACAAGGCGGCCAGGAACCCCACGACCCCCGCCAGCAGGACGACCGTGTTCCACGTGTCAGGACGGACCTTCAAATTGTTGGCGTCGGTATCAATCCAACCGGCCGTCCAAGTCCACAGGAGGAACAACGCCAGCAGGTACACGAGTTTCCGCGTGTCAAAGTAGTATCCCGCCAGCTCACGCCGGGTGGGATAACTGCCCCGGTAAAACGGCCCCGGAAACGGCGGATACGCGTTGGGGTCACGGACCCCGGCGGGCGGGGCCACGGGCGGCGGCGAATTGACGGCTGGCGCGGCTGGCTGCTGTGCGGACGCCGGTGTCTCGTGGAACACGAGCCAGAGGACGAGACATGCCAGCACGCATGTGAACGAAAATCGGTACGACACGGATACAGTCCCCGGCTCGAAAGCGGCGAAGTTGTCAGCGATGGACAAGGCATCTCAACGCAGACGCACAAGGTCCGCATTCTGATGCCGGAAGTCTACCGTATCACCGGAAGGCGCGACAAACCATGTCACCGGAAAGATGCTGGATGTGCGACTGCGCGTTGGGCATTCCGCAGGAAATCAACTACCGAGGCCGTGGGGGGGATTTCCAATCCGTCCGTCAACACCGGACGGATTGGAAATCCGTCCTACGGGTAGATCATGTCCCGCCGACTGCCTTGGACCGGGTTCTCAGAATTCGATCTCGATCATCTGCTTTTCGCGCAGCAGCTTGGATTCGATCCGAATCGTGTCGCGAACGAGTTGCGCCGCACCGGGAACTCGAATCCGCACCTGCACGCTGCCATCCTGCACATCGAAGGCCTGGCCGCGGTTGAACTTGATCGCCTGTTTGTAACCGTCGGTGCCGGTCACCATCCCGGAGAGATCGCTGCCCCGGTACGTCTTGACGTTCGCCGGCAGGCGAAACTGGATCACGATCTCATACGAGATGCCGGGTATCGGATCTCTGGGGTCGGTCCACGCTGAGAAACTTCCCTTGGTGACCGCGTACTTGGGGATGTTGACGGCCGGAAGGGCCATCGATTCCCCCTCGCCCCCCTCGCCACTGCCACGCCCCTTTCCACCGACGGCCCCGCGAATGGAGTCCCCCGGGTCGAACGCGGACGACTCGGGGCTCGCGAGTTGCACCATGTCGGGGAACTCGAGCGGTGCCGCGTCCTGCCCCGGATCGAAGGGCATGGCCGAATCGAGTTCGATGTCCGAGAGCTTGTCGTTCGGATCAGACAACACTCCGAAGATGTCCAGAGCCCGGTGAAGTTTTGGGCCTCCAATCACCAGCACCGCCAGCACCGACACGGCGACCGCGTGGACCAGAAAGGAGACCAGAACCCCCGCCATTGTGGCGCTGCGCACCCAACGCGCGATCCTCGCCTTCATCGAATTGTCTTCCGGTGGCGACACATTGCCAGCCAGGGAAAGCACCGGGGGGACAGTGGCACTATTGGCCTTAGCCGCAACGGTCGGCCGCAATTCAGCCGTTGGCAATGGTGGTGGAACCGAGGTGGCTGCGGTGAACAGCAAGGGAGCTGGCCGCTTTGATGCCGAACTTGGGGAACTCGGCGGGCTGAGATTGAATAGGGCATCGACGTTTTGGGCTTCAACGTCTTGTGCGTCGACGTCCGAAACGATTTGCGTGTCGGTCTGAGACGAGGACACGACGGGCCGTGGCGTTTCCGCGGATTCCAAATCCTCTGAGACCGCGTCTTCCGAGACCTTTACCGCGTCTTCCAGTTCAGACGTGTCCGCTTCGGAAAAGCTTTCGAATTCCACTTCGAGTTCGAGGTCCACCTCGGCCGGCGCGATGGTCGCGGCGGAACCGCGGGCACGGCGCGCCGCCAGCCAGGCGGGGACTGTGCTCTCGGCGGTCGAAGTTGCGTCAACATCGCCGCCGGACTGCGAACGGCTTGTGCTGAACGGCTCGTCTGACATGTTCGATGCCTGTTGCTGATGCCATCCGTCCGCCGAATGACGTGTCTGCGTCCGGGTGCCTCGTCAGGTCAGCCCAATCCGCAAAGTCGGTCCGCAGAATTGTCGCGGCAGATTATACGTCGGCCGGATCACGTTCCCTACGACAGATATTGCGAAAACCTCATCGCGGTCACAGATCTTCCCGGCGGACTTACGAACACCGCCGGGATTGATTCGGACCGGCCGCTGCTGCGATCACTCCACGACGGCATGGGTCACTCTTCAAACTCCGCGTTGGCGAGCGATTCGTCCTCGAAGTCCATGTCGTCCGTGAATTCCTCGGGCAGATCTTCTCCGTCTTCGACCGCCTTCGCCCGGGCTTCCTCGCGCTCGGCCTTGTCCGGGTCCATGTCCTTGGAGCGGAAATACAGCTTGATCGGGACTTCCTTGAACGGCAGCTTTTCGCGCATCACGCCCAAGAGGTAGCGCTTGTAGTCCTCGTCAAACAGTTCCGACGCGTTGCACTTGATGACGATCGTCGGCGGCTCGGTGGCGACCTGCGTGGCGAACAGGATGCGCGGTGTGCGGTTCATCCGGTTCGGCGGCGGCCAGTTCTTGACGGCCGCGCGCAAGACCCGGTTCAGCTCACCGGTGGCGACGCGGGTCCGCGCCTGCTTGTAGATCGACTGGGCCAGGTTGATCAGTTTCTTGACGTTGCGTCCCGTCTTGGCGGTGATGACCGCGATCGGCACGTGCCGCATGTGCGCGAAGTTCTTGAACAGGTATTCGGCCCACGTCGCGATCTCGGCTTCGGCGGCCAGATCCCACTTGTTCACGACGAAAATGCACGGCTTGCATTCGTCGTGAATCTCGCTGACCAGTTGCTTGTCGACGCGGGAAATCGTTTCCATGCAGTCGAAGAACATCAGCGAGACACTCGCGCGGCGGATGCTGCGCTTGGCGCGGACCAGACCATACCATTCGACCGAGTTGGCCAGACTCTTCCGCTTGCGGACGCCGGGCGTGTCGATCGCGACGAACGACTTGCCGTCCATTTGGAACCGCACGTCGATGCTGTCGCGCGTCGTGCCGGGGATTTCACTGACGATCACGCGGTCGGATTCGGCGAGCTGGTTGATGAACGTGCTCTTGCCGACGTTTCGCCGGCCGACGATCGCCAGCTTCAGTTCCGGATCCACTTCGAGATCCTCGCCCTGCTCGGCCTCCATCTGGTCCGGATCGGGGAGTTTGTTGAGGATTCCCTTCAGCAACTCTTCCTGGTTGCGGTTCCCCTTCACGCTGACGATCACCAGCGACGTGTCGGCCAGCTTGTAGAACTCAGCGACCTCGCGGTCGAGCTTCGGCGAATCGCACTTGTTGACCACGAGCAGCTTCGGCTTGTCGACCTTCCACAGCCGCCGCGCCACTTCCTCGTCCAGCGCGGTGATGCCGACTGAGCCATCGACCACGAACAGAATCAGGTCCGCCTGTTCGATGCCGATGCGGATCTGGGTGTCGATTTCCTCGGTCAGATCACCGACATCGACGATCCCGATGCCGCCGGTGTCGACCAGTTCGAAATACCGGTCCTCGACGTGCATCAGGTACGTGACGCGATCGCGCGTGACGCCCGCCATCGGATCGACGACGGAGACGCGCTTGTGCGCCAGCCAGTTCATGATCGAACTTTTGCCCACATTGGGCCGGCCGACAATGGCCACTTTCGGAACGGACATGACAATACTTCTCGAACAGCGGATGCCTCGTGGGCAACTCGCCAGGGTTCCAAGGACTCAAGACTACTGTAGTCCCGCCGCTCCGTCGGCGGGACGTGCCACAACGCACGTCCGACATGTCTGTTTGCCATCTTCGCGGCGGTCCCGTCGGCGGAGCGACGGGACTACAGTTCAAGGGTCGGGACAGACATGCTTGCCCGTCTTTTGCCAAGAAAAACGACGGGCAAGAGTGCCCGTCCCACCTTGTCCACCACGCTGTCAACGGCGAGACTCCTGCCGCGCAGCCGGTCATCAGGGCCGGTATCATAGCGAAAACAAGCGGATTCTTCAGTGAGGAGCAGCAGATTGTTTTCGAGAGACCTCGAACTATGGGGGCCGCAATCGTCACAGGCCACCCCCGCTCATTCCGACGCCGAAGCCTATTGCCGCAAGCTGGCGACGTCGCACTACGAGAATTTTCCGCTCGTCTCGTGGCTGCTGCCGAAGGGATTGCACCAGCATTTCTACAACGTTTATGCCTACTGCCGCTGGGCGGATGATCTGGGTGACGAAGTCGGCGACACCGCCAAGTCGCTCGAACTGCTGAGCTGGTGGCGTGGCGAATTGGAGGCGTGTTACGCCGGGCAGATGCGGCATCCGGTGTTTGTCGCCCTGCGCGGGACGATCGATACATTCACGATCCCAATGCAGCCGTTTGAGGATCTGATCTCGGCCTTCGAGCAGGATCAGACGGTCGTCGAGTACGACACGTTCGACCAATTGCGCGACTATTGCCGACGCAGCGCCGATCCGGTCGGACGGCTGGTGCTGCATCTGTGCCGCGCGTCCAACGAGCAGAACTTCGCATGGTCGGACTCGATCTGCACGGGCCTGCAACTCGCCAACTTCTGGCAGGATGTTGCCCGCGACTTCGACATCGGCCGGATCTATCTGCCGCGAGAAGACTGCGAACGGTTCGGCTATCGGCGCGAAGACTTTGACGCGCGTGTCAGCAATCCGGCGTTCATTGAATTGTTGACGTTCGAAGTGGACCGCGCGCGGAAGTTCCTGACGGACGGGCTGCCGCTCATCGAACATCTGCCCGGCCGGTTGCAGGTCGACATCGACCTGTTCGCCCGCGGCGGCCTGAGAATCCTGCGGCGGATCGAGGGGATCGGCCACCGCGTTTGGGAGACTCGCCCCAAGGTCACGAAGTGGGACGCGATCGGCCTTTTGGCGGGAGCGCTCTGGAGACGCTGCTGGCGCCGGTGATCCGCGCTCGGGGCGGCCCGCCGACTTCGTCTGCACCGCGTTGTGGACGGACGGATTGAAAATCCGTCCTACGGATGGAACGCGAACACGAACGGCGTCAGCGCGACGGTGATCGCCATCATCAGCAGGTCGAGTGGAATGCCGACCGCCAGGTAGTCGCGGAACTTGTAGCCGCCCGGTCCGTAGACCATCAGGTTGGTCTGATATCCGAACGGCGTGGCGAACCCCATCGACGCGGCGATCATGATCGCGATCATGAACGGCATGTGGCTGACACCCAACGTCTTGGAAACCGCCAGGGCCAGCGGGAACATCAGCACGGCGGCGGCGTTGTTGGTCACCAACTCCGTCAGGATCATCGTCAGGAAGTAGATGACGGCCAGTTGCAGCCAGGCGTTGTCGCCACAGAGAGTGATCGACTGTGAAGACAAATACTTGGCCGCCCCGCTCAGCGAAATCGCCTCGCCAATCCCCAGAGACGCGCCGATGACAATCAGCACGGACCAGTCGATCGACTGCCGCGCCTGCGTTCCGGTGCAGCAGCGTGTGACGATCATGGCCAGCGCCGCGATCAACGCGGCCGGCAGCAGAAAGTCGACGGCGGGTTTGCCGCCCGCCGCTTCGCGGCTGATCAAAGACGCGACCAGGATCATGCCGCCGAGGATCGCGATCGCGATCCACGACCGGTCGTGTCGAATCGGCGCACTATTCTCGACGTGGCTGACCAGGAAGAAATCGCTGGAGTTCCGCTGCTGCACGGCGAAGTCGGGATGCCCCTCCAGCAGCAGCGTGTCGCCCGGTTGCAGGACAATGTCGCCGATCTTGCCGGGGATGTGCTTGCCATCACGGGCCACGGCGATCACCGCCGAGTTGTAGCGCGAACGAAACTGGCCGTCGCGAATCGAGGAGCCGATGATCGGGCAGCGGTTGGAGACGACCGCCTCCATCAGGCAGCGGTGTGATGCGGGGGTGTTCAGCTTGAAGACCTGGTCGGTGGCCGGGACCAGACCGCGCGTATTCCGCAGATCGACCACCGACTCGATGATGCCGACGAAGACGAGGCGGTCGTTCGCCTGCAGTCGTTCATTCGGTGCGACCGCCGGCAGGGCTTCGCCATTGCGTTCGATCTCGGCCAGGTACAACCCCGGCAGACTTCTCAGTCCCGCTTCGCGGATGGTGCTGTTGACCAGTGGTCCGCCCGGCTGCACGAGCATTTCAACAGTGTATTGCCGCAGGTCGTCGCTCAGGCTGATCGCGGGCTTGCGGTCGGGCAGCAGTTTCTGGCTGAACAGCAGCATGAAAATGACTCCACCCAGCGCGCACGGCACGCCGATCCAGGTGATGTCGAAGAACCCCATCGCCGGCAGGCCCTCCGTTTCCATCTTTGCTTTCACGACCAGATTGGTGCTCGTCCCGATCATCGTGCAGACCCCGCCGAACGTCGCCGCGAACGCCATCGGCATGTAGAGCTTCGAGGGACTGATCCGCGTCCGTTTGCAGATGTCATCCACGACCGGCATGAACATCGCCACGATCGGCGTGTTGTTCAGGAAGGCACTCAGGAACGTCACCGGAAACAGCAGCCGGATCTGGGCGGTGGTCACCGACTTCGGCCGACCGATGAAACGACTTGTCAGCAGCCCCATGGCACCGGTTTGCATCAGTCCCGTGACAATCACAAACAGGACGCCGATGGTGATCAGCGACGGGCTGCTGAATCCTTGAAACGCGACCTTCACATCCGGCAGCTTGGCGGTTCCAAACACCGCCTGGCTGGAGACCAGGATCAGCAGGCAACCGATGGTCAAGAGATCGGGCGGCGCCCATTCCATGGCGAGAGCCACCACCATCACGACGACCACTACCATGACCAGAATCGCTTCCCAGCCCATTTGTCTCTCTTTCCCTTGAATTGCGTCGATGAAATCCGCCCGGCGGTTCCTTCGGGGACGAACTTTCGTCCAGAAAGGTTTGACTGTCAACGCCGAGCGGTCACGAACGTGGTCACACCCGAGACTTGACCTTCTCTCAGGAAGATCGCGCAGGCCGTCATCGGTCTAGCCAGATCAACACTCCGGCCGCCAGCGCGGCAATGTTCAAGACGGCACCCAATGTCGGCCCAATTGGTGAATGATTCAGTTGCAGGATCGGCAGCGCGCCGGAGCCGATCAGATAGATCGACAGGGCGAGCGTTCCCAGTTTGGAGGGGCGTTTCATCTTCGGTCCTCAATCGGGTTTGTCAGCCTGCTGACAAGGTCGTGGCACGGGCGGCTCGCCTGTGGTTTCGCCTGGAAACACGAGCAGGCGAGCCGCCCACTCCGCGTCTTTCAACAAGCATGTCAGGCTTGCGGCTCGGTCATGCTCCACGGATCGAGCGCCTTGGTCAGTTGATCGTCCGGCAGGATGTTCTGTTCGCGGCAGAGTTCGCGGATCGTCTTGCCCGACTTGAACGCCTCCTTGGCGAGGGCCGCGGCCTTTTCATAACCGATGTGGGGGTTCAGGCTGGTACACATCGCCAGGCTCTGTTCGACGCCGGCCTCGCACACTTCGCCGTTGGCCTCCATGTCCAGGGCGCACAGATCGATGAACGCCGTCGTCCCCCGGGCCATCAGCGCGACGGACTCGAGCGTCGCATGACCCATGATCGGCATCATGATGTTGAGTTGAAACTGGCCGCCGGTGGCACCGCTGAAGGCAACCGTCTGATCGTTGCCGATGACCCGCGCCGCCACCTGCATCAGGCTTTCGCACATGACCGGGTTGACCTTGCCCGGCATGATCGAACTGCCGGGCTGCAGGTCCGGCAGGATGATTTCAAAAAAGCCGCAGCGGGGTCCGGAACCGAGCCAGCGGATGTTGTTGGCGACGTTGAACAGCGTCGTGGCGATGACGCGCAACTGCCCGTGGCACTCGACCAGCCCGTCGCGCTGCGCGTTCCCTTCGAAGTGATTGACCGCCTCGACAAACCCCAGCCCGGTCTCACCGGCCAGCGCCTCGCACGTGCGGCGTCCGAACTCGGGATGCGTGTTGATACCCGAACCCACCGCGGTCCCGCCGACGGGGAGTTCCAGGACGGCATCGAGTGCCCGCTGTGCGCGTCCGACGCTCAATTCGAGTTGCCGCGCGAATCCGCCGAACTCCTGACCCAGTCGCAACGGTGTGGCATCGGCCAGGTGCGTGCGGCCGATCTTGATGATCTTGTCCCACCGCTGCGCTTTGGCCTTCAGCACGTCGGCAAACCGGCGTAGCGCGGGGATCAGCGTTTGATGGATGCTGGTCGCGACCGCCACATGGATCGCCGTCGGAAAGGTGTCGTTCGTGCTCTGGCCCATGTTGACGTGGTCGTTGGGATGGATTGGCTTCTTCACGTCGAAGCGGTTTCCGCCCGTCTGCTCGATGGCGCGGTTCGAGATGACTTCGTTGCAATTCATGTTGCTCGACGTTCCCGAGCCGGTTTGAAAGACGTCGATCGGAAATTCGGCGTCGAACCGACCGGCGGCGACTTCCTTGGCGGCGTTCAGCATCGCTTCGACCTGCACGACGGTCAGCGGGGTCTTGCCGGTGCCGGTCAGCTTCCCCAGATCACGGTTCGCCACACCGCAGGCCCACTTCACCTGCCCCATCGCATGAATCATCTCGGGCCGCATCGTCCAGCCGGAGACCGGAAAGTTTTCGACGGCGCGCTGCGTCTGCGCGCCGTAATAGGCTGCGGCGGGAACCCGGACATCACCCATCGAATCGTGCTCGGTGCGAAATTCGGTCATCGAAATCTTCCACTGGAAATTGGTCGGAACAACGCGGTCACCGCGGGCACAGGCGGGCGGTGCCGCATGATATCGTCCGGGCGGCAAGCCGACCAAGGCACGCGGTCCGCGGTCCGGGCCATTGGGAAATTGACGAGGGATCGTCTGTGATGTCGAGCCGCGCCCGTGAGGAAGCGGGATTTCGGCCAACTCGTCCGCTTCCTCACGGGCGCGGCTCGAATTGACTTCACCCCCTCGCGACGGCGGCTTTGCGGATGGCGTTTGAGTTCGCAAGAACTCCGACCGTGGTTCGATGTCTTGCTGAATTCTTGCGAATTCAGCGACGAACAGCGCGGCCCTTCCAGGGACGGGAATAATTCGGCCCGGGATGAAACGGGGCGGCATCCGACTTGGGACGTCGCGTCACGCGGCCCGGCGGAGTTCCGTTTCGGTCGGCACACCGCGGGAGTCGGGACTCGTTTCCGGCGCGTCATCGTGGCCGTAGCCATAGCCGTAACCATACCCATAGCCGTAGCCGTACTCGGAATTCGGGCCGGTCTGCAGGTGGTTGGCGACCATCCCGAGGACTTTCGCCCCGGAGGCCCGGAACGAATCGACTGCGCGCGTCACCATCTTGCGGCGGTTCTTGTCCGGACGGATCACGATCACCGCGCCGTCCACGATCCGGCCGATGATGGCGGGGTCGGTCACGGCCAGCACCGGCGGCGCATCGACCAGGATCTGATCGTAGATCTGTTCACCCCAGGCGATGATGTCGCTGAACCGTTCGCTGGACAGCAGTTCGGACGGATTGGCCGGGCGGGCGCCGGAAGGCATGAAATCCAAGCCCTCCACACCCAGATGAAACACGTTCTCCAGGCAACTGTCGGCGACCGGGCGGTCTTCGCGCAGCACCTGTGACAGGCCGCGCGGTCCCTTCATTTCGAGCAACTGCGTCAGGCCCGGGCGGCGCATGTCGGCGTCGATCAGCAGGGTCTTCTTGCCGGCCTGCGCGAAGGCCACGGCCAGATTGGCCAGTGTGGTCGTCTTGCCGTCGCCGGGTTCGGTGCTGGTGACGACCAGTCGCGTCGTGTCTTCGTTGGCGAACGTGATCGAACTTCTCAGGGTCCGGAATGACTCGGCTTCGATGCTGTCCCGTTTGGCGTGCGTCACGATGCTGTCGATCCCGGTCCCCGGCAAGGGTTCCATGCGGCGGATCATCGCCAGCATCGGCAGACCCAACTGCCACTGCAATTCGTCCGGCGAACGGAAGCGGTCGTCCAGCGCGTCGAAGACGTAGATCAATCCCAGGCCCACCGCGGTCCCCATCATCAGGCACAGGAGGATTGTCGTCGAGATTCTGGGGGCGCACTTGGACAATGGAATGCGGGGCTCGGAAACGACGCTGATTTTCAGGCCCGCGTCGGACCCCATGTCGATCTTTTTCATTTGATCCAGGACGAGGTCGTAGAAACTGCGCATCCGTTTGACGTCCAGTTCGAGGATCTGCAGATTGACCATCTCGTTGTTTTGGACGGTGGCCAGTGCGATTTCAATTTCAAAATCGGCCCGCGTGGCGTCTTCGCGCGCCTGCGCTTGAAACAGACTCTGCAGGGCCATTTGCTTCAACCGTGGCGCCATCTCGTTTTCTTGAATGTTCCTCGTCGATTCGGCGACAATCCGTGGTCGCTCCGAAAGCCAGCGCTCGATCGATGCGATCTCGTCTTCCAATGCGCGGACCCTGGGATGATTGGGACCGTACGACGCCATCTTGTTGCGCAAGTCGGATCGGCATTCCTGCAACCGCTCCTCAAATCTCGCGACGGAGTAGGTGTCGCTGGTACTGACCCCGATGGCGCGCAGCGCGAAGTCGTTGTACAGGGTGCCGGTCAACTGCTGGGCGAGCAGTGACAGGTCGCTGCCCCCCGCCAGGGCCTGGTCGATGGCGGCGAGCAGGGCGCGGGCTTCGAGCGTTTTTTTCTGGGCCTCGATCAGCGCCTCGTTCAGCTTGACGGTCCGTTCGATCAGGACGTTCATGTTCTTGTCGTCGCCCATCAGCAGGACGCCCGCCCGCTCTTGGACTTTCAACAATTCCTGCTCTTTTTCGTTCAGACTCTGTTCGAGACCGGCCTTTTCCTTCGTGAGGACATCGAGCGCCTCTTTCGAGCTGCTGTGATGGGTCTGCCGCATGAACGTCAGATACGAATCGACGACCGCCCCCACCACGCGGGCCGCGCTTTCGGGGTCTTTGGACACATACCGCACGTTCAGCACGTTTGTCATCCGGGTGGACGACACCGTCATGTTGTCCCGCAAGATCTTCGTCCACCTGGCCTTTTTCTGCCCCCGGAAATCCCCGCGGTACTTGTTGGGGAGCGACTTGATCGCCCCTTCCAGAACCACGTCGCTGGTGAGCACCTTCTGATAGGTGGGCATGACGTCCAGGATCGCCCGCGAGTTGCTGGCGTTGGAATTGTTGCCGTCCATCGCCCCACCCTCGGTCTTCAGCACCAGGATTTCCGCGGACGATTCGTACTTGCGCGTGGCGATCGAGTACCACAGGCCGCCCAGCAGCGCTCCGGCGGCGACGCACAACATCAGCAGCCGCAGACGATGGCGGACGACTTGCAGAAACCGCACGACTTCCGCCAGCGCGTGCGTTGTTCTTCCGCCGGATTCATTCTGCGATCGGTCATCCATGCTCTTCGTGTTCCCAGATGCCGGGAGCCAGTCCCGCCGTGAGCCGTGTCAGATTTGAGCCAACGGGGGCGTTAGAAAATTCCCGCCGTGGGTAGCGCCACTCCGACGTTGAATCGAATGATGTTGAAGGCTTCGTACAGCACGGTGGCTGGCGTGTTCTCGACGCTGACGACATCGCCGGGTTCCAGCCGGATGTTCGCCTGCGCGTTGCGCTTCGCCTCGCGCAGACTGACTTGGATCACCGCGGTCTCGCTGCTTTTGGGCACGCGCCGTACAACAAACACCTTGTCGGCCAGCGTCAGGCTCGTTCCGCCCGCCAGCGCGATGGCGTCCGTGACGCGCAGGTCTTCGGCAATCGGGAAGTCATACCGATCCGGTTTCTTGACCAGGCCGATCACATGCAGCGGTTCGGGATCGCGTTTTTCCACGCTGACCACGCCGCCGTCTTCGATCAGGTAGCCGCCCTTCCCCGTTTTCGTGGCGGAAACCAGGTCGACCCGGAAGGATTCCATTTTCCCGTCGGCATCCGCGACCGGAAGGGCATCTGTTCCATTGCCGCCCCCGATGCCATCCGAGGCGGGATCCGTCGGAAGCAGCGGACTCGAATGTCCGACGATGTCAATATTCGACCCCATTCCCGATGCCACCGGAATGGAACGGCTCCCTTTCGCGCGGCGCGGGTTGCGGATTTCCACGTTGGTACCGGCATCTTTGTCCAGTCCGTCCGCGGCCACGATGGCGGCCAGCAAATCGCTGCGTCCCCGGGGCAGTTCATAGACTCCGGGTTTCTTCACGGCGCCGACGACCATCACGCGATTCATGCGCTGGCGCTTCATCGTCACCGTGACATTCGGTCGGCGATACAACTCCCGTTCGATGCAGACGGCCACGATCGTGGCTTCGGCCGCTTCCATTTCCAACCCCCCCAAGGGGATCTGACCGATCTCGGGAAGGTTGGCGATGCCGAACTCGTTCACGCGGACCGGCAGCGTGATCGTGTCTTTTTCGTCGAGACCGGCGGAGATCGAGACTTCGATGACGTCGCCGCGATCGATCGTGTCGCTGTTGTTGGAGGAGCTGGCCAGCCGCGTCAGGTCCAGGGTCTGCACGTTGTCACGCTTGCTGGCCAGCATCTGCGTGGGCATGGTATCGTGCGTGTAATGCTGGCCGGACGTGGCACAGCCCGAGACCAGCAGTCCCATCAGCGAGCAGACCATCCATGCAACGGCATTGCGGCCGCTCACACAATGAGCCCCCGTGGGAGCCCGCCGGAGTACAGTGAGATTGGAGCGAATCGTCATCGGGGGTCGGCTCTCGTGTCGTTTCGAGTTACGGTCCGGCATCCAGTCGAAGTGTTCTGTGGTCTGATGAATTCAGTCGCTGGCCGGAGATTGCGCCAGTTGAAGGGGCGGGATCGTAGGAGACGATCTGAGTCCCGTCAATACGGAGTTTCCGCAGCGCAACCATCAATCGGAGCGGCAAGTTCCGCCGAAAAGCGGCGGCTCAATCCTGCAGCGACTTCCGGATCGCATCCGTGATGCGCCGGCCCACCGCGACGAACTGAGACAGCGTCTGCTGGAGTTTTTGCCGGTCGTAATCGTGGTGCAGCGACCGCACCAGCGAGACCGCGCGGGCCTCATCCAGTTGCACGATGATCATCGGCAGCAGCCATTCTTCAATCCCATAGACCCGGCCCCGTTCCCGATCCGAACAGACGGGCACCACGTTCCGCAGCCCTGCGCCGGCGGACTGCCGCGCATAATCGACCGCCTCGCGGATCGACTGCTCCTTGGGACGTGACGGGCGCTCCCAGTCGTACGGCGGCGACCATTCCATGACGGGGCGCAGTCCGTCGATCTTCGAGACGACGCCAATCACCGGCGGCGGCTTCAGGCGGCGCTGCTCGCGGAACCAGTCGTTCAATTCGTCGAGCATCTGCGCATCCGCCTGCTTGGCGGGTGACGTGGCCGCCATCACGAGCAGGATCAAGTCCGCCTGCCTGACCGCTTCGCGTGTCGAGTCGACCTGCTCGCGCGTCGCTCCGGCATCGCTGTAACCGGGAGTGTCGAGCAGGACCAACCGGTCCGTCGATTCCTCGATCTGCAACTCGTAACGATCGACGTCCTTGGTCAGCGGCAGCACGTCGACGGCCGCCTGTTGATCCGCGAGCAGGCAATTCACCAGGCTCGACTTCCCCGCCTTGACCTGTCCGATGATGGCGATCGTGACCGTGACCGGTTCGGGCGCGGTCTTTTCCACGGGGGTTCCACCGGCGGTCCCCTGTTCCAACTGCGCCATGGCGCGCCGATACCGCGCCGCCCCACCGCGCAACCGCCCGCTGTTCAATTCGATCAGGTAATGGCCGACCCGCCGCATGTAGAGCGTGAAGAAGGAGCCCAGCAGCCCGGCCCGGATCTGCTTCGTGACGGGATCCACGAGGATCTTCGACAGGGCGTAGCGGCCGAGACCCACCACCGGGTTCGAGGCGACCGCCGCGATCCAGCCGACATTCGTCGCCGCC
>JAYTIB010000652.1:0-9711 GCA_043732205.1 Schlesneria sp.
ATCCCCATCGGCGCCGTCCTCTGGGGCTGGAGCGATGGAGAACACATCACCCCCCCGCAGATCGCCGCCCTGGCAGGAATCCTGCTGATGGTCACAATCGTCCAATTCGGCTCCGCCCAACGGCCCGTCGCACCAATTGAGCCGGCGGCGTAGCGTGTGCAGTTGCTCATCCGCGTGGCAGACCGCGCAGCGGGCGGTGAGGCATGCGGCGCAGGGGTGACGTAGATACCGGCGACCAGCATGTTGACGACGTCTGCGATACGAGGGATATCACCGTGGGATTTGAACTCACAGTGAGGGGCAGCCGGTTAATTTTCTGTGATCGTGATGCACTGTATAAGCTGGAAATCCGAACACAAATCTTGGTTGGATGGCAGAACTGATCAGAATTGCCTTGCGGCGGGTAACACGACCTCCCAGAATGCTGCTCGGCATCATCGGTGGAATGGGGCCAACTGGGACTTGAAACACGGGATAAGGGAGAACATCGAAATGTTGATGATTCGTCTGCGATTGGGTTGGGCGACTTATGCTCTGATGATCGGAATGGCGGCGCTGGTCGTCGCGGGGCACGGTGGGAACGCGATTGGTCAGGATGAACCAACGGAAGTTCCTGCACTTGTATTTCCTTCTTTGGACATTTCGTCGATCGAACCGTGGAAGCTGCGGATTGCCTTGAAGAATGGAGGCGATCGGGTTCTCGACGCAGAAACAGTGGTCGTTGCTAAGGTTCCCTCTTCCAAAAATGTTCAAGTCGAACAAGTGGCAGAAGGCGACGACTTCAAGCTCCTGAAGGGGCTGAGCTTCCCGGAGAAAAGTCAGAAGGCAGGGACGTATGAGATCCAAGTTACGGGGGGCATCAAGGGCGAAGACAACACCCTTGAGCGTCCGTTTCGGCTCATTAAGTACGTTCAGTTTGACGATGCTGGCAAGTTGATTCCGCTCCCCGCTGCTGACGAACCTTCTCGGCAGCCCGGATCTGCGGCTGATCAACCAAGCCGATTGCCCATGCCGGTGGTTTCCCCAAACCCAGGCAGTTCACCGATACCAGTCCAACCCGGTCAACAACCCGGGACTGGAGAAGTGATAGTAAATCCTCCAAACGAGGGTGATGTTCGCACAAACGGCCCAGGGACTCCTCCGCGGACACGGACGAAGCGTCCAAACTCAACTATTGGACTTACGAAGCCCGCCATTCAAAGGCCGGATACAATCGCATCGGACGATCTCGGGCTGAAGCAATTTGTCTTGGATAAGGCCGATGAGCAGATCAAGGCGCGGCGGTTTCCGTACTTTGATCACCGCGCGCATGAGACGGCCGACGAATTCTCCAAGGTGTTGCTCGCGGCTGCCAAGAAGGCTGCCGCAAACAAGAAAGACAACGACCCCCTCGACCAAAACACCGTGGCCTTGCGAAACGAAGTTCACAACCAGGTGCAGACCATTCTCAAGCAGCGGACGGGGCGGACTCGCGATTGGGCGTGGCTGCTTCAGACAGCCGAGAACTATATCAACGAGAAAGTGAATACATCGCTTCAGGCAGGCAAAGGTGACGAAAAGCAGGTCTTCCCGAATCCAACCCGCTGGGGCCAATTGGCGCTGGTCTATCAAGAACTCGGCGAAGCCGCTTCCGAATTGGCGGCCAAGCTGAAGGACCAG
The DNA here is from genome assembly GCA_043732205.1 of Schlesneria sp. Taxonomy (GTDB): domain Bacteria; phylum Planctomycetota; class Planctomycetia; order Planctomycetales; family Planctomycetaceae; genus Schlesneria. Next base: position 1,660 of record JAYTIB010000652.1, read on the forward strand.
CGCGATGTCGAGGACGATCTGATGGCTCGAAATCTCGCCAACGGTGGTACGCTCGGCACCGGCGATGGCGGCGTCTGGGTCAATAACGCGGGCTTCGGAACTGGCGGATCGACGAAGCGCCGATCACGATGCTGGTTCCTTGCTCCGTGATTCGAACGACTACCGAACGGCAATTTGCCCGTTGTGAATCAGTTTGACTTCTACATTAACCACTGTCATTGAGGTGAGACCATGGCCAAGGCGGCTGCGATTCCCAAGATCATTCAGGATATTGCCGGCGAACTGTTGAAGAAGTATCAGCAGCCCGGAAGCGGGTTGGTCGATGCGATGATTCCGGACTCGGTCGGACCCATTGCAAAGGCTCTCGTCAAGTTGGTGCTCGAACAGTATTTGCATTTGGGCACTGTCAGCGCGGTGACACCCGGTTTGCTGAAGACTGTCGCCGATGCGATCAAGACGGCGCAAGGGGTACTCGGCGTGAATGTGGATGGCTTCTTGGGAAAAACGAGTATTCTCAGGCTGTTGCCACGCTGTATGGGAGTCCCCCAGATCGCGAATGCACCATTCGCGAACCGGTTTAATGTTGGCCCCAATGCGCCGCAGTCAAAACCTCTCGGTTCCGACTTTCGCTATTTCGTCGATGGCAACCTCCCGGTGGTCGACGGCGACAAGACCCTTGCCATAGATTTGATCGAAGCAGCCTTTAACGCCTGGCAGGACATCGCGGAAATCCATGTCACCGTGGCCGGGAAAGCCGAAGGCGCGAACGTGATCGTCACCACGTTGTTCATCGACGGACAAGGAGAGGTCCAAGCGGACGCCACATTGGGCCAAGGGCCGGGTCGCGTGTTTCCGATGTCCCTGCGAATCGACCAAGGAGATCAGTGGACAGCAGACAAATTCAGGGGCACCGTGACGCACGAAATCGGCCATCTGCTGGGACTGGACCATACCCCAACCAAAGGACAGTTGATGTTTCCGTATTTGCAATCGGGAATCATCACCCCCCGCGACGAGGACCGAGAACGAATTCTGAAGCTGTGGCCGCCCTCACCGGGAGCGATTCCAGTGCCTACGCCGGTTCCCGTCCCGCCGAAGTTTAATTTTGGATTTACCACGCCGGTAAGTGTGAATCAGTAACCGCCGTAATGAGAAGAGTGAAAGGGGGCGACGCATTTGCGTCGCCCCCTTTTTTGTTTCTTCATATTTCCCCTGCCGGTCGCAGTAAGAAGGCCTTCCCGAGCGGTCGCGCAGTGCAAACGGCTAAGGAAATCATTCGTCGGAAACGGCGTTGAGATGCTGGTCATTTCGGTGAGGGAAGTGCATCCGGCTCAACGGCGATAGCCATCGGATTCAGCGGCGGACTCGGCGGGATTGGTGACAGTGCGGCGTTCAAGTCTGGGTTGCATGTTGGACAGTGAGCGTTGTAAGCACCGCATTGATCGCACGGCTGGCACGCTTTCAACGGCTGGCGTACTCGGAGTTGCTGAACGCGTGCGTTTTGGATGCTCGGACTGTCCATTCCCACGGAGATCTTGATGGGCAGCATCATCGGGATTTCGGTAGGCAGGATAGGCTGCTTGACAGGTTGCTGCATCGCCGCACGCTGCGTCAGTTTTTGCTGGAGCGGCTGGGCGCAATCGCCAGTCAGCGGAAGATAGTTGCCACACGCACAACTTTGCATGATCGTCCGGCACTTCTCCGGATCGCCGTCATTGAGTGCCCGAGTTGCAGCATCAAGCATTTGCTCGCGCAGCTTCGCTCGCCGCGAATCTTCAACTCGCTCGTAAAGTTGGGCGGCATCTTTGTGTTCCTTGTCCCGCTCGTCGATCAGCTTCTTCAATTCGTCCGTATTGACCTGAAGCTGACCAACTTCGACATGTTGGTCCAAGTTCAGAGCCAGATTGGACCGGAGGCGTTCGCGGAACTGACCGCGGACCTCTTCTTTCTCCAACTCCATTCCGGCTCGCAACTCAGCCAACTCTTGTTGAAACTGAGCACGGCATTTTTCAATCTCCATTTGTGCTTGCGCGGCACAAGCATCCTGCTGCATTTTTTGCTGTTCGATGCGAAGATCAGTTTTCGCGTCGTAGATGTCTGCCCGTGTGGCACACATCTCCTTCCGAGTCTCAATCATGGCTCCGATGCGACGTACCACAACGCAGCCGGAATTCGACATGATGAGGCAGCCCACCAGAACGACCCAAACTTGATGCTTGCGAATCATGGACACCTCCCTGCATTGACATTACCACCACTGCCAACGGCAGCGTGTCTGACTACGTATCGAACTTGCGCCAGCGTGGCTAAACGCCGCATTCACAAGGTTTGGTGGTTCCGATTACACAAGGTTCTCCGTCGGCATCGTTTGCCGAAGCTCGGCGACGGAGCCCGATAATTCATCGCACGCCTAAATCTCATTGACAGTTTGCCGTCCGTTCAATGCTGTCCATCGTGCGGCAAGGCGCAGGCGTCAACACTGCGTCATTCGCCGCGGCGCTTCACGGGGACGCGATCACTGTTCGCGAGGCTGTCCAACTTCCGCCTCACCAACATACGTCATCGTTTCGGGAGTTTCTGCTTTCGGGTGAGCTGTTTGGCAGGATCACACAGCGGCGGGCTGCCGGTGGGTTCGGCGAGGACTTCGGCGAGGGTGGTGTTGCCGAAGGCTGCCTCGACGGAGGCCAGCGCTTCGTCCATGCGGCGGTGGAGGGGGCAGAGGTTTTTGCCGTGGGATTTCAGGCCGAGCGGGCAGGTGAGGATGCGCTCGATCGGTTCCACCGCGTTGACGACTTCCAGGATCGTCAATTCCTGCGGGGTCTTGACCAGCGTCACTCCGCCCCCGATGCCGCGCTGGCTGCGGACGATGTCGCTGCGTCCGAGGTTTTGCAGCACCTTGGAGAGATACGGCTTCGGCACCTGCGTGGCCTCGGCGATCTGGTCGGTGGTGCAGGCGGCCGGAGACTTGTCGGCCAGGAAGACGACGGCTCGCAGGGCGTATTCCACGGTTTGAGAAAACATCCCGGCGACCCAACTTTCTGAAAACTGGATGTTGACGTCCGATTTAGCCGATAGTAGATTGACTCCAGCCAAAGTGGACACGTGCATCCGATTTTGAGCCGCGTCCCGCCCGCCGTCAACTCCCGCCCGCAAGGAACCCCGCCGTGAAACACATCGACGAACGCCGCCTCGAATCGGATCTGAGCTATCGGTTCGCGTATTTGATCGAATTCATCGGCTTTGGTGAGCAGGACATTCAGGCCGTGTACGGGGCCGCCGGCGCACTCGCGCCGCTCGTTCCGGGCTTGGTCGATGCCGTCTACGACAAGCTGTTTGGATATGACGCCACCAAGCGTCACTTCCTGCCGCGACAGTTTGGCTACGAAGGGGCCGTTCCCACCGATCTGGCGTCGCTCAGGCAGGATCACGAGATGATCCAGTTTCGCAAACAGCATCTGGGCCGGTATCTCGTGGCGCTGGTGACCAAGCCGTACGACGACGCGATGGTCGGATACCTCGACATGGTCGGGAAGATTCACACGCCGAAGGCCGGCTCGAAGGAGCTCAAAGTTCCGCTCGTCCAGATGAACGCGCTGATGGGCTTCGTGTCAGACGCCCTGGTCAATACGATCCTGAGTTTGAATCTGCCGCGACCGCAGGAGGTCACCACCCTGCGAGCCTTCAACAAACTGCTGTGGATTCAGAACGACTTGATCAACCGCCACTACCAGGACGCCCATGCGGCGGTCGCCCGGTAAGTGTGCCGCCTTGTCAGGCTGCGAGTTGCAAATGCCGTTACGGGCGGGAGGGATGGATGTTCGAAACGTATCACCATCATTGGACACGATCGCTCGCGGTACTCGCCCTCGCCCTGGCCTGCGGTGGGGCGAGCGGTCAGGATTTTGAGCGTGAGCCGATCAACTACGCGACGGCGACACCTGACAATCGGGTGTCGCAGTTGCAGGCTCGGCTGGATGACGGAACGGCGCAGCTCAAGTACGACGACCGCGTCGGGTATCTGAAGGCGGTGCTCGACGGATTGCAGGTTCCCGTTTCGTCGCAAACGCTGGTGTTCTCGAAGACCAGCCTCCAGCGGCACAAGATCGCGCCGCGCACACCGCGGGCGCTGTACTTCAGCGATGACATGTACGTCGGCTTCTGTCAGAACGGTGACGTGGTCGAACTGTCGGCCGTTGATCCGCAACTGGGGGCGGTCTTCTACACGCTCGATCAGGAGCCGGCCGAGAAACCCCGGTTCACGCGGCAGGTCGACAACTGTCTGCTGTGTCACGGATCCTCGCACACGCGCGGCGTGCCGGGGCACTTCATCCGGTCGGTGTATGTGGACGGCGTCGGCTTCCCGGTGCTGTCGATGGGCACGCATCGCATCGATCACACCAGCCCGATCTCGAAGCGCTGGGGCGGCTGGTACGTGACCGGCACGCATGGCGAGCAAGCGCATCTGGGCAACCTGATCGTCAACGGCAAGCACGACCGGGAGCCGGTTGAAAACGCGGCCGGACAGAACGTCACGGATCTGAGCGCGCTGTTCAAGACGTCGGCCTATCTCTCGCCGCACAGTGATCTGGTGGCGTTAATGGTCTTGGAGCATCAGACGGAAGCCCACAATCTGCTGACGCGCGCCAGCTTTCAGACGCGCGAATCGCTGTACTCGGAAGAGCGGTTGAACAGGGAACTCGGCGAGCCCGACGGGCACCGCTGGGACAGCACCACCACGCGGATCAGAAGTGCGTGCGAGGCGTTGGTGAAGTACCTGCTGTTCTGCGACGAGGCACCGCTCACCGGGCGGTTGCAGGGGACGACCTCATTCGCCGACGATTTCCAGGCGCGCGGCCCGCGCGATCCGCAGGGGCGGTCGCTGCGGGACTTCGATCTGCAGCGGCGGTTGTTCAAGCATCCGTGCAGCCACCTGATCTATTCGCGTTCGTTCGACGCCCTGCCGGCCGAGGCGCAGAGTCTGGTCTATCGCCGCCTGTGGGACGTCTTGAGCGGTGCGGACCGGGGCAAGGACTTTGCGCACCTGTCCGACGCCGACCGCGCCGCCATTCGCGAGATTCTGATCGCCACGAATCTCGGATTGCCGGACTACTGGAAGACACCGGTCGACGGGAATCGCTAGTCCTGAAACAAGCGAACTTTGGGAGTGCTCCGGCTTGACGGAGCTCTTTGGGAGTGCTCCGGCTTGACGGAGCTTTGGAATGCGGTCCGGCCGCTTTCTTTGGAATCTGCGAAATCGACGTTTCGAGTGAATTGCCAAGGCGGCTTCGCCGCAATCGAAAGTTCCAAAGCTCCGTCAAGCCGGAGCACTCCCAAAGAATAGTCGCTTGTTTGAGGGTTAGTGCGGTGCTTCCGCACAGCCGTGATGAGCACCAGTCATCCACAAACAACGGAGCGTTCCGGGCCTCGACCTCGTCCGTCGTGGCCCGGCCGCGCAAGGGAAAGCGGAGCATCTCGTGCGTGCGGTTCGTTGGCTTGCGGCCCGTTCACGGGGCGATTACGAGCGGGCGATGATCCCGCTTCGGTGAGCGGTTGATCTTCGGCGACCTCGCACACGCTGTTGTCGTGCAGCCGGCAGACGCCGCTCGACTTGGCCGCCAGGATGTTGTTGAACCGTTGGAACGTCGCGCAGCCCCGGGGCTCAGGGTGAAACGAAAACGTCTCACGGTGGGCCGCGCGCGGGATGGTTGGCCTTACGACCAGGGGATGGTGTCGATGTTGGTGAAGAAGCTGTCGAGGTCCGTGTCGTTGACCGTGTCGCGTTGGGCGATCACGCCCGCATTGTTGCGGAGATACCAGTCCGTGTTGCCGGCACCGTTGCCGCCGGTCAGGGTGTCTTTGACGTTGTCCTCGAGGACCGTGGTGGTGGTCAGCGTGACGCCGCCGTTGGCACCGCCGCCGACGTTGCCCAGCAGGTGATCCATCCGCTGCGCGAACGTGTTGGCCGAGGTCCATTCGGCCAGCAGCGCGGCCAGCGAGACGGAGTTGGCTTCGTCGTCGTACCGCGCCCCGAGCAGCAGGTCTTCGGTCGCCCCACCCGTCAGCGTGTCGGCGCCGATGCCGCCGATCAGGATGTTCTTGCCGCCCCCACCCTGCAGGACGTCGATGCCCGCACCACCCGTCAGGACGTCGTTGCCAGCCCCTCCCACCAGGATGTTGTTGGCAGTGTTCCCGATCAGGATGTTGTTCCCCGAGCCGCCGTACACGTTTTCCAAATTGGCCGCCGAGGCGCCGAGCGTCAGCGTCAGGTTCCCGTTGACCGTTTGAATGCCCGCGGATGCCAGGCTCACGGTCGCGTCGTTCGTGCTGCCGACGAAGTACAGCCGGTCGGCGGTCCCCTCGTTGTTGTTTTCGGTGACGGTGTCCGAGCCGAGCTGGGTGTTCGTGTTGAAGGCGAACGTGTCGTCCTCCGTGCCGCCGTCCAGGCTGTCGTTGCCGGCCTGGCCGTACAGCGTGTCGTTCCCGGCACCGCCCGAGAGACTGTCATTGCCGGCCTGCCCGAACAGCACGTCGTTGCCAGCGCCACCGACCAGCACGTTGCTCAGCGCGTTGCCGCTCAGCGTGTCGTTTCCCAAGCCGCCGTACAAATCCTCGATCAAGTTCGCCGCGGACAGCGTCAGTGTCAGGTTCGCGTTGACCACCTGGGCCAGATTCGTCCACAGCGTCGCGGTGACATTCAAGTTGCTGCCGCCGAAATCGAGCCGGTCGATCCCCGCGCTGTCGGTGACCAGGTCCGACCCCAGCGCCGTGCTCGTGTTGAACGCGTAGATGTCGTTGTTGGCCTGACCGTACAGCGTGTCGGTCCCGGCACCGGAACCGGCACCGCCCGACAGCGTGTCGTTGCCGCTGTCGCCGTAGATCGCGTTGGCCAGCGAGTTCCCGGTCAGCGTGTCGTTCCCCGAACCGCCGTACAGGTTCGCGATCGACGTCGCCAGCGTCAGCTTGAGATTCGCGTTGACCGTCTGCTGCGTCATCAGAGCCAGGCTCACGGCCACATCATCGGTGCTGCCGATGAAAGTCAGCCGGTCGGTCCCCGCACTGTCGGTGACGGTATCCGCGTCGAGTTGCGTGTTCGTGTTGAACGCGTACGTGTCGTTCCCCAAGCCGCCGTCCAGCGTGTCGCCGCCCCCCTCGCCGTACAGCGTGTCGGCCCCGCCGACGCCCGACAGACTGTCATTGCCGGCATCCCCCACCAGAATGTTGTTCAGCGCGTTCCCGGTCAGCGTGTCGTTCCCCGACCCGCCGTAAATGTTCTCCAGCGCACTCGCCGAAGCGAGCGTCAACTGCAACTTGGCCATGACCACCGTTTGCAGGTTGGTTGTTCCCAGGTCGACCGTCACGCCGGCGGTGCTCCCCGTGAAGTACAGGCGGTCGATCCCCGTGCTGTCGGTGAGGCTGTCCGCACCGAGCGCCGCGTTCGTGTCGAACGCGTACGTGTCGTCCCCCGCGCCCCCGTCCAGCGTGTCGTCGCCGCCGCCGCCCCGCAGCGTGTCCGCCCCAGTGCCACCGGTCAGAGTCGTCCCCTGCGTCACGCCGCCGGCCACCGACAGCATGTCGTTTTCGCTGCCGCCATCGGCCGACAGCGCCGTCCCCGACAACAGACTCAGGACGTTGACCGAGTCATCCCCGGCAAACGCCGAGATGCTCACCGCCGTCACCGCGCCCGGGCCAACGCTTGTGAACTGCGTCACCACGCTGTTGACGATGATCGTCAGCTTGACCGCTTCCGTCACCGTGATCACATCCGCCAGCGGCGTGCCGTACACGTTGACCGTTGAGCCGTCCAGTTGCAGTTGCGCATAGCCGCCGACCGTGCGCGTCGCGACGTTGCTCGCGTGGTTGGAACCCTGACCGTCGTCCACCTGGAAGCTCACCACCCGCGCCGCGGGACTCGACGTGGAACTGACGTACGTCACCGACCGCAGCGCCGCCTCGTAGTTCGCCTTCGTGTCCGGGCCGCTCAGCGTCAACTTGCCGTCCACGGACGTGAAGACCCCGGTGATGTTCGGGGTGTCGGTGAACGCCAGCACGTCA
>JAYTIB010000653.1:0-3748 GCA_043732205.1 Schlesneria sp.
CTTTCGAATCGCGGGATCGAAGAGCGCCGTCAGGATCGCCGTACAGTCGCCGAAGGCTTCGTGGAACGAGTTCACTTCGAACAGAAACGAATCCCAGAAATCCGGTCGGATCGAGTCCAGAAAACCGTGTCCCGCTTCGTGCGCGACGACATCCGTGCTGGCTCCGGAGAAGTAGGTCTTCGTGCCGACCTTCTGATGAAAGAAACTCAAACTCGCCCGATCATAGAACGCGTTGAGATCCTCCCCCGCGTCGGCGTGCAACGGGATCTTTTGCGCCGCCTGCCATGAGGTGAAATTCCCGGTGAGCACCTCCCAGGTGTCAATCGCCCGCAACCCGGCTTCACGGCTTTGCCAGAACAGAAACCCGGGAGTCCCCGGCTTGAACTCTTGCTCTGCCGGACTCGGGGTGGAAAAAATCAAGTCGCCGCGGCCGGCCGCACGCTTGGTGTGTGCGGGGATTGCCACCATCGGAGCCGAGCTTTTCGCCAGTGGATCGTTGGGTAGATAGTTGATCGTCATCGCTGAGTCCCCTTGCATAAAACACGTCCTGCGGTCCCAACTGGCCTCTTCCGCGAAGGGGCCCGTGGTTTGGTTCCTGACAATACGACAACTGCGCGTGATTATCCACCGGCGAACAAAATGTGCAACAATGCCGCGACACTTTTGACCGATGCGGGATTCGGCGCGCCAAATCGGTGTTGTTGGAAATGTGCTGCGTGTCAGCCAGTCGACCATCACGGATCAGTATCATTCAGACGTTGCCGCGAGCGAGCGCTGCCGATTGTCGAAAAGGGACGGGAGTGAATCCATGTGGTGAAGCTGACGCTTGGCAGGAGTTTTTGTGATGGCGGCAAGTCGAAGAAAAAAACGGTTCTCCGCAAAATGTGTTGTCGGCCTGTTCGGCGCGGGTCTCCCGACCCCGCCGAAACGGCTGACCGAAGGTCTCCTCCACACGTTTCACCACGGATGGAGAAGAACAAATAACATCAGCGGGAATGAAATGATTGACGTACACGAAAAAAGTCCTGGTAGCGTGGGCTTTAGCCCACGCGGAAGCATTATCTCCCGAGAAACGTGGGCTGAAGCCCACGCGACTTCGACTTTTGTCGGACACGTCATGATTGGTATCCTGCTTCCCGACGCACCCGCGTCATCCGCTCCTCTGGAATCCAGTTAGTAATCACTTCGTTTTCGCCCGCATATCGGATGAGTGAACAATGCCGTTGCCCCGTCTTGGTCATCCAAATCTCGGGTTGGGGGTCGGCCTGCGGACTGTTCACTTTCCGCACCTGCTGGAACATCAGCCGGACGTCGACTGGTTCGAGATCATTTCCGAGAACTTCATGGATTCGCGCGGGCGGCCGCGGCATGTTCTCGAACAGCTTGCCGAACGGTATCGGATCGTGATGCACGGGGTTTCGATGTCGATCGGCAGCACCGATCCGCTCAATCGGGACTACCTGCGGAAGCTGAAAGACCTGGCGGACGCGGTCCATGCCGAATGGGTTTCGGACCACATTTGCTGGACGGGAGTCGCCGGCCGGAACACTCACGACCTGTTGCCGATGCCGTACAACGAACAGTCGCTGCGGCATGTCGTCGAGCGGGTTCGGATCGTGCAGGATCTGCTCGAACGTCCGCTCGTGCTGGAGAATCCCAGCAGTTACGTGACGTTCGCCGCGTCGACGATGCCCGAATGGGAATTCGTCGCGCGGCTGGCGGAGGACGCCGATTGCGGACTGCTGCTCGACGTCAACAACGTCTACGTGTCGAGCATCAACCATGACTTCGACCCGGTCGAGTATCTCGATGCGATCCCGGCGGAACGCGTGGTCCAGTTCCATCTGGCCGGACACACGAATCTGGGGACGCACCTGATCGACACGCACGACGGCCACGTCATCGACCCGGTCTGGGAACTGTACCGCCATGCTCACCAACGGACGGGCGGTGCTGCGACGCTGCTGGAATGGGACGCGAAGATCCCCCCGTTTCCGGTCGTGCATGCGGAAGTGCTGAAGGCCCGCGACTACATGTCCGCCGCACTGGCTCCATCGACCAGTCTTCGAAACGATCTGCAACTGGAGGAGGCGACACTCGATCACCACTCATCCCACGCCACCGTTCCGCATCCGGCGTCGGCCATCTTCGCGGAGGTCGAGTGATGACGGAGTCGGTCCCTCCCCACCTCGACGTCATCCAGCGCTGGCTGCAATCGGTGATCGTCCATCCCGGCGGCGTCGAAGCGGGGATCGAATCGTCCCCGGCGCAGGACGAAGTCGCACTGACAGCGGGTCGCATCGAAGAGATGATCTGTCGATCGAACTCGCAGACCAGCATTGAGCGGTTGGAGGTTTACTCGAACGCCTACCAGGCCCGGTTGCTGGAGGTGCTGATCGGCGAGTACCCGGCACTGGTTCATGCCCTCGGTGAAGAAGTGTTCGTCGGTCTGGCGGGCGGATACTTGAAAGAGCATCCTCCGCGGAGTTATACGCTCGCCGATCTCGGCCGGTCGTTCCCGGAGTACCTGGCGGGCAGTCGACCGGTGAATCAGAACGAAGACGGCTCACCCGATTGGGCCGACTTCCTGATCGATCTGGCGCGGCTGGAACGGATCTACAGTGAAGTGTTTGACGGTCCCGGCATTGAGGGCCAGTCGACGCTGCAACCGGACGATGTGCGCGGCCTGTCACCCGAACAGTGGCTCACCGCGCGTTTGATCCCCGCGCCGTGCGTACGTCTGGCGACGTTCTGCTTCCCCGTGCATGACTACGCGACCGCGATCCGGCACCAGCAGGAACCCGAAGTTCCGACAGCCCGGCCGACGCGACTGGCGATCACCCGGCGGGACTACATCTTGCGCCGCGTGGAACTTGGTGAACATGAGTTCATCGTGGTGTCCGCCTTGCTGGAGGGGCAGGGGATCGGCGACGCATTGGAACGCGCGGTCGCGAACTATCCCGGCAGCGTGGATGAACTGGCCTCCGACCTGAAGCACTGGTTTCGCAACTGGTCGGCGGCAGGCTACTTCATCGGGCTGCGCGGCCTTCCAGTGTCGAAGGAGTCTTGAACAGAAGGGAACAAAGGAAACGAAGGCTCGCCACGTGGGCCTGTCAAGCCGGCGGTGCCGGCGTCTCCGCACACCGGCATTTGGTCAGGGTGATTTCGTTTCCCCGGCTGTTGAAATGGACGTCATCGCAGAACGCCTGGATCAGGACCAAGCCGCGGCGCTGGCTGCTGGCCAGTTGTGACGGATCGCGGGACAGGTTCGGGATCGAACTCGTGTCGAACCCCCGCCCCTCGTCACGGATCGAGAACTGTCCGAAGTACGGTGTGATGTCCGCCGTGACGATGACCTGTCGCCGCGCGTATTCGGGGTTCTGCAATCGCCGCTGCACGATCTCGGCGGCGGCGGGTTCGGTTCGGACCGCACTCCATTCTTCCTCCGTCAAATCCAGGTTCCCGTGATACATCGCATTGCGCAGGGCTTCGGTCAGTGCCTTCGCCAGCCGCATCCGTTGCGTGTCTCCCACCAGTCCGATGTGCCGTGCCGCATCCTGCAAATGGGAAACCAGCGGCACGATCAGCGCCGGATCGTTCTCCAAGTCGAATCGAAATTCCTCATGGCGCAGGAACCGCTGGACCGCCTGATCGCGTGGTCCGCCGTTGGACATGGCCAGGACACTGGAGACCGCGTGGCACAGTTCGGTGGCGAGCAGCGGTTTGGGAACGAAGTCGACCGCCCCGC
>JAYTIB010000654.1:0-3737 GCA_043732205.1 Schlesneria sp.
ATCGCGGTGGGCGGCGTGTTCGCATGGCGCAGGCATCCGCTGATGACCAGTGTGGTCACCGCGCAGATTCCCAGGACCGCTGCGGTTCGTCGCATCGCCACAAGTTCTCCGACTGCTTCCGACTGGAGGCCGGGGCGGAATGAATATCCGCGAGGCTCACCATGACCCGCCGAGCACACCGGTCGCTGTACGGAGATCGTTCCGCCGCGCAGACCGCCCGGTATCTCATCGGTAGAGATCGGCAGTTTGCCGAACCGTCAAAACCGGATTTCGCGGCAAAACCGTTGTTTTCGGAAAAGTCGACCGCATCGGAATTGGCTGTGGTATCTGCCAACATCCCAAACAACCGGTGTTGCCCGGTGTGATCCTCCAGCGGTCGTGGCTCTCGGCCGATCGCAACCTGCTGTCAAGCGGGGGCTTGGATCGTCTGAAGACCGGAAAATGCCGCAGAAATCCGCTGCGAAAGCCGATGCGCTGTGGATATACTCCTGCCCGATCGTGTCCCCATTCGGCATCCCAAAATCGACGGCGTCGCATGTCTCTTCGTCCAACTTCCTCGACCGCACCGAACCCCTCCGGCGATGCTCTGCGTCTGCAAATGGAACGCAGCATTGACGACTTGGCGGAAGTGGCACGCGGTGACGTCGAGCCCGGACGGTTCTTCGCGGAAGTCTTGCGAAGGGCAATGCATCCCGGCGGAGCCAGTCATGTGGTTCTGTGGCGCGCGACGCTCGAAGGACGCTGGGATCCGGCGGGCGAAATGCCAACCACTGACAGCGCGAATGCCGATCGCGTCGCCGAGCGGCAGGAACTGCTCAACGAAGTCGCCGCCGACACCCAACCCCGGATCATTCACGATTCGTTGGGAACTGGCGACGACCCGGTCGGCGGGTCGCGGGTCTTCAGTCCACTGCGTCACGCCGGTGCCACCGTGGGGATTCTGGAAACCATCCACCGACTTCCCGCAGGTGGCAGTCTGTCTCCGGCGGTCTTTCAATTCTTCGCCGCGCTGGCCGAAATCACGGCCGATTTTCTCTCGCAACAGGAACTGCAACAACTTCGACGTGCCAAGTTGAGTTGGCAGCAGTGGGACCAATATCAGTTGCGGTTGGGTCAGTCGCTGGACCTGGCGTCGGTCTGCGCGGCGGTCGCGAACGATGGCCGTGTGGTGGTCGAGTGCGACCGGATCGCGGTCCTCGTTCGCCACGGTCGTCGGTATCGGGTCCAAGCGATCAGCGGTGTGGAGCGGACCGACCCCCGGTCCGGTGGCGTTCAATCGCTCGAACTGCTGGCGCGGCAGACGGCCGTTCAGCGCCGCACGTTCTGGTCGTCGTCACCGGTGGATGCCACCACCGATCCCGCGATGCAACTCGCTGTTGACCGCTACCGCCGTGAGTCCGGTGCTTCCTGCTTCGGCGCGGTCCCGCTGGTCGCTCCGCGCGACAATGCCGCGGGCACCGGCACTCTGCCCGACGCCGTGATTGTGTGCGAGACCTTCAATCCCCACGAAGGCTGGGCCGACGTGCAGTCCCGTGCCGAGTCACTGATGCAGCGATCGTCGTTGGCGCTGCGCGCCGCGATCGAACGCCACGATGTGCCGTGGTTGGGAGCATGGCAGCGACTGCGACACGGACGACTGCTGCCCCGTCGTCCGGGAGTCATGCTCGCCGCGCTGGTGCTGGCGGTCATCATCGTCGCCTTGGTCGTCGTGCCGGCGGAGTTCACAGTCACCGGCCACGGCGAGCTGTGGCCGAATCTCCGCCGCGATGTGTTCGCGAGCACTTCCGGAGTCGTCGACCAGATCCTGGTGAATCACGGCGACGAGGTGCAGCCGAACCAACCGTTGATCGTGCTGCGCGATCCGGAGCTGGAGCAGGATGCCCCACGAGTCTCGGGAGAAATCGCCACCACGCTCGAGCGCCTGCGCGGCGTGCAAATCGCTCGCTTGACCGGTGGTGTCACGCCGGATGCCGTCGCCCGCGCCCGCCAACTCACCGCCGAAGAAGAGGAACTCAAGGAGCGACTCAAGACATTGGAACGTCAGCGCGCGCTGGTCGAAGAGCGGCGACAACGGTTGACGCTCCGCAGTCCCATCGCGGGTCGAGTCCTGACGTGGGACACGACGCAGCACCTGTCGGCGCGTCCCGTGGAACGGGGACAGTCGCTGCTGACAATCGGCGAAACGACCGGCCCGTGGATCGTGGAGATCCAAGTGGCCGACAAGGACGCCGGTCACATGCTGCGGGCTCAAAAGACAATCGGGTCGGCCTTGGAGGTCGAGTTTCAACTCCCTTCGGAACCGGGGCGAATCCATCGTGGCAAGGTGCGCGACGTGGCCCTCGCTTCTGAATCGGATGACAAATCGACCGGGCATGTCCGGGTGGTCGTGGAGTTTGAAAGCAGTCAGGTCGCGCAACTGCGACCCGGCGCGACCGCGATCCCCCGCATCCGCTGCGGCCGGCAATCACTCGGCTACGTCTGGCTGCACGATCTGATCGATGCGATTCGGATTCAACTGTTGTTTTGACGGGAGGCACCGTGAGACGATTCCAAATCCCAGATTTCAGTTCCCAACCAAGTCGTTTAACCGCGTGGGCAACGCCCCGCGCGCGTGCGGCGAAACAGGCTCCAACGCGGTCCGACTCGCGATCCAACACGCGGGGCGTTGCCCACGCGGTTAAACGAGCACTACTCTCGCTTTCCCCTGCCAGAGTGATAACGACTTGGGTGGCACTGGCGATCGGCTTGTTGACATGTTCGATCCTCCGCGCCGAGGACGTTCAGGTCGAATCGGCCTTGTTGACGCTGATCGAACACGCCGACATCTCCGCGCTCGAAACGGGCCCGTTGATTCACCGTGAGATCGCCGAAGGAGTCACCGTCGACAGTGATGCGGTGCTCGGGAAGATCGACGACCACGAGGCGCAACTGATCCTCGAACGCGCCAAGACCGAATTGAAGATCGCCCAGATGCTCGTGGCGAACGACATCAAGGTGCGCTTCGCCCGCAAGTCGCAGGAAGTGGCGCAGGCCGAACTGAAACGATCGCTGGAGTCCGTCGAGAAGTTTCCGAAGAGCGTCTCGCAAACGGAACTCGATCGACTCCGTCTGCTCGCCGACAAGGCGGTGCTGGAGATCGAACAGGCGACGCTCGACCACGAACAGGCGACGCTGTCGCGGCTGCTCAAGCAGCACGACGTCGATCGCGCGACGTTGCAGTTGGAGCGCCGGCGGATCAAGGCGCCGTTCCCCGGCATGATTGTGCAATGGAAGAAGCAGCGCGGCGAATGGGTGGAACCGGGAACGCCCGTCGTCCGAATGATCCGCCTGAATCGACTGCGCGCCGAAGCGTTCCTGTCGTCGAAGTCGCTGCCGACGGAACTGGTCGGCCGCAACGTCACACTGCTGGTGGACCTGCCCGGCAAGCCGAAATCCAAGTTCGAAGGGAAGCTGGTCTTCGTCGATCCCGAGATCGACCCGGTCAACAACCAAGTGCGGATCTGGGCCGAGATCGACAACAGCGACCTGATCCTCCGCCCGGGCCAGTCCGCCGCGATGGTGATTCACTGAGACTACCGTAGTCCCGCCGCTCCGTCGGCGGGACGCGCTGTCGATGAGACGTCCAGTCGTCGAGACGTTCGGTCGGCGAGACGTTCGGTCGGCGAGACGTTCGGTCGGCGAGACGTTCGGTCGGCGAGACGTTCGGTCGGCGAGACGTTCGGTCGGCGAGACGTTCG
>JAYTIB010000655.1:0-3736 GCA_043732205.1 Schlesneria sp.
GTCGCTGATCCTGATGCCACCCGCCTCGCGCTGGGAACAGGGCCTGCATTTCCACGGCCACTATTCCACAGCGTTCGCCTCGGGTTGGATGGTCCTCCCCGACGAGGCTGGCAAGCGCGGCGTCGAACGGGGCTTCCCGCTGTCCGACCACGCCGACTTCAACGAACTGCTGACCGCCGTCGCCGCCACTGAAGCCCAACACATTCTGGTGACGCACGGCTACATCGACGAATTCGTCGCGACCTTGAAGTCACGCGGCTACGACGCGACGGCTCACAAGACACTCCGCTGCAAACGACCGCCGATGGTGGCGGGCAAATGATCCCGCGGTCACGGTGCGCGGGACTGCGCGATCAATCGTCCAGCAGTGCGGCACAAACGTCGTGCCACAGCAGCGGCGAGACATCTGCCGCAGCGGTTCCGATGCACTGGACCAGGGCCTGATTCGGAGACTGCCTCGTCACCAGCGCCAGGGCCGCCGCCGCGATTGATGGTGAACGACTCATTCCCGCGCAGCAGGCGACGAGTGTCGGGATGTTCGCTCGAAGCAATTGGGGGTACTGCCCTAGCTTTTTGTCTTGGTCGAGGCTCAGCCGTCGAAATCGAATGACTTGGTCGCCAATGTCACGGGTGTCTCCGTTCGTCAAGAATTATGATCGCATACCGATTGACATAAACTTACGTTATGTCGTAAGATTACGCCGAGTGGTATTGCACCGTGATTCTTGGGGGGAGGGATCTGCCGTGAGTAAAAACGAACCGAGGATACCGAATCCGTATCGCGCTGGTGCTGGGCATTCGCCGCCGCATCTCGCAGGCAGGCAGGCTGAAGTTGACGAATTTCGACAGTTTCTCCAGCAGGAACAGGTCACGAAGAATGTTGTTCTTACCGGACTGCGTGGTGTCGGGAAGACCGTTTTGATGGAGGACAGGTATCGGCCCACAGCAATCGAAGAGAAATGGGTTTGGGTTGGATCAGATTTTTCGGAGTCCGCATTTCTGAATGAAGACAACCTGTGCCTGCGGCTCATCACAGACCTGTCGGTGTTTTCTTCCCACCTGACGATGTCCAGAAAGGCTGAGGGATTCGGGTTCACTCCTGAATCGGAGACTCGATTCCAATTGGACTTCGATTTCTTGTCGCAAATCTTCACCTCGACGCCGGGATTGACGGCCGACAAATTGAAGGCCGTCTTATCGATTGTCTGGAATGCAGCGAAAGACAGGGGCATTCATGGAATCGTATTCGCCTATGATGAAGCCCAGGTCGTAGCAGACCATAAGGAACAGTCGCAATACCCGCTGGCTGTGCTGCTGGAAACGTTTCAATCACTGCAGCGCAAGGGCGACAAATACCTACTGCTGCTGACTGGTCTACCAACGGTATTTCCGCGACTCGTCGAGGCACGTACGTACGCGGAGCGCATGTTCACCGTGCAAGAAATTGGTCGGTTGACCCCGGATGCATCAAGGGAAGCGATTGAAACACCGCTGGCGACCAACAGGTGGAAATTCTCAAAAAGTGCTGTCAATCGGATTATCAACGTTGCCGATGGCTACCCCTATTTCATTCAGTTCATTTGCAAGCAGGCATACGATTATTTTCAAGCGTACCCTAACGAGAAATCAATTGAACTTGATCCAATCGTTCGACAGCTTGACGCGAACTTTTTTTCTGCGCGATGGGAAACGCTGACGGATCGGCAACGCGAATTTCTCTACTGCGTGGCAATGTGCAGTGCGACGGACGACGAGTTCTCGATTCCAGAAATCGTCAGCGTGTCCGAATCCCTTGATGATCCTCAAATCAAGCGGTTCACGTCCGGGGATGTAAGTCAGATGATTCCACGAATGACTGAACGCGGCTTTATCTACAAAAACCGTCATGGTAAGTATTCGTTCGCGGTCCCACTGTTCAGTGCATTCATCAAACGAACGATGGCGCGGCGAAAGGAGCATGTACAAAAGACACTGTTTGGCGAGTGAAGAACGACCATCGCCCACAATTGAAAGAGCAAACACACCGGTCTCGACCAATACAAAGTTGTCGCCTCCATCGCAGGCGGGGAACCGGCAATGGATCAGATCGCGGGGCAGGATCGCCATCGGTTCGTTGTCGGCCAGATCCACGACGGCGGCGATTCCCGCATTGGCCAATCGCTGTGGATCTCGGGCATCGCGGCTATTCCCCAACCACAATGAGTGCGGCGGAACGGCTCGCACCGATTGTCGTGAGGAGCTGATCCCCCGGTAAGGATGGCAAGACTGAACGCTCACTCGTCCAGCAGCGCAGCACAAACGTCGCGCCACAGCAGCGGCGAGACATCCGCCGCAGCGGTTCCGATGCATTGGATCAGGGCCTCACTCGGAGACTGCCTTGTCACCAGTGCCAGGGCCGCCGCCGCGATCGAGGGCGAACGACTCATTCCCGCACTGCAGGCGACGAGCGTCGGGATGTTCGCTCGAAGCAATTGGGCGACCGTCTCGATCGCCAACTGCAACAGCCATCGCGCGTTGTCGCCTCCATCGCAGATGGGGAACCGGCAATAGATCAGATCGCGGGGCAGGATCGCCATCGGTTCGTTGTCGGCCAGATCGACGACGGCCGCGATTCCCGCATCTGCCAAACGTTGTGGATCTCGGGCATCGCGGCTATTCCCCAGCCACAACGAGTGCGGAGGAACGGCTCGCACGTTTACAGCGTCCCCTTCGACGACGGCACCCCGGTCTGGCGCGGATCGATGGTTGTCGCCTGGCGCAACGCCCGCGCGGTGGCCTTGAACAGGCCCTCGGAAATGTGGTGGCTGTTTGTGCCGTGGTGGAGTACGAGGTGCAGGTTCATCTGTGCGTTCGACGCCACCGCCTGCCAGAACTCCTCGACCAACTCGGTGTCGAATGAGCCGATCTTTTCGGTGGGGAATTCGACCTTGTAGATGAACTTCACACGACCGCTCAGATCGAGGGCACTTGTGACGAGTGTCTCCTCCATCGGCAGGGTCATGCTGCCGTAGCGTGTCAGCCCGCGCTTGTCTCCCACCGCCTGAGCCAGCGTCTTGCCGAGGCAGATGCCGACATCCTCGGTTGTGTGGTGATCGTCAATGTGCAGGTCGCCTTTGGCGGTGACCTCCAGATCGAACAGCCCGTGCTTGGCAAACAGCGTCAGCATGTGGTCGAGAAACCCCACGCCGGTCGCGACGTTCGCGACGCCGGTGCCGTCCAGGTTGAGAGACAGCACGATCTGAGTCTCGGCCGTGTTCCGTTCGATCTTCGCGGTGCGGGGCATGTTGTCATCCAGCAGAGCAGGGGTTGGGCAGATTCACTTCAAGGCCAGAGCCGACTCGATGCAGCGATCGACTCGTTCCATCAACTCGTCAGAAAAACGTCCGATGACACGGACCATTTCGGTTCGGGCCACGGTATCGAGGTGTTCGCATTTGACCGTCGAATTGTGGAGCAAACCGGTGCCGAAACCACCGGGTTGGGAGATGTCGACAAACAATTGCGATGGCTCGACGGATGCCCGCATATTCGTGGACGTGACGATGGCCACGATCGTGCTGCCCAACTTCGCATTCAGGGTGTCGTTCTGAACGACGACTGCCGGGCGAACCTTGCTGCCGGTTGTCCCAACGAACGCGATCGGCAACAACACGACGTCACCTCGTTCAACGTTGGGGGCGAAGTTCGTCATAGCGGTCGTAGTCATCCATCAAGGGATCGTTCCACCCCGCCTCGG
>JAYTIB010000656.1:0-3733 GCA_043732205.1 Schlesneria sp.
AGCCAGCGCCGTCAGACTCGCGGCACTCAGCAACCACGCGGTGAAACGGGATGAACGAACCACGGTAGACTCCTCCCGCGATGGCGGGTTCGGCGAAGGACGATCGGGACTGAAGTGAAGGGACGGCGGTGAGGGACGGACTCAGAACTGTTGGTGTGAAAGTCGTTCGTTGCGTTGCGGTCCGCGAAGGGCGGCATTCGAAGTCACAATGGATCGAAGAGCATTCACAGTTGACCGAAGAACCGGCCGGCCGATTCGTCGATCAGGTTGTCACTGAGCACCAGGGGTTGTTCGCGGAACCGGCAGATGGAATCCGCGATTTCGAGCACATCGCGCGGGTCGCTGGAGCGCGGGATGCGCCCGTTGTCGTAGTACTTGCGAAACAGCAGATCGACGGCGGAAGCATCGAAGGCGACGCGCTTCTGTCGGCAGATCAAGCGGAAGATCTCGGTGTATGTCTGACGATCCGGCGATTCGATTTTTACTTTGTGACGAATCCGGCGCAGGAACGCGTCGTCGACCAGTTCGCGCGGGTCGAGGTTCGTGGAAAAGATGATCAGTTGTTCGAAGGGAAGCATGAACTTGCGGCCCGTCGACAGCGTCAGGTAGTCGACCCGCTCTTCGAGCGGGACGATCCACCGGTTCAACAGTTCCTTTGGACGAACCAGTTGCCGGCCGAAGTCGTCGATCAGAAAGACGCCGCCGTTGGCCTTGATGTGCATCGGTGCGGTGTAGAAGTTTCCGGTCGCGTTGTATTGCAGTTCGAGCATGTCGAGCGTCAGCTCGCCGCCGGTGATCACGACGGGACGGCGGATGCGCCGCCAGCGAATGTCGAAGTGACCTTCGGGAACGACGTAGGCGGGCGATTCGGCGGTTCCCACAACTCGCGGCGACGCGCCGGCGTCATCGGTGGTGCGATGAATTCCCGGATCGAACACGGTGATGATGCTGCTTTCCGCCTGGATGGCGTACGGGACGTAGATGTCGCCCCCCTGCGTGTTCAGGAACCGGCCGAGCCCCTTGGCAATCAGCGTCTTGCCGTTGCCGGGCGGACCGTAGACGAAGATCGACGTGCCGCTGCACACCGCCGGGCCAAGTTCCTCCAGCAGCGACGGATGAATCACGCAGTCCTGAAACGTCGCCCGCAGCATCGGCATGGTGCAGACCGCGCCGGTCACGTGCTGCAAGTGGCATTGCTCGATGTACTGCTCGATCGGCACCGGGGCCGGTCCGACGTATCGGCAGTGCTCGAAGGATTCGCGGGCGCGGGCGCGGCCCTGCTCGGTCAGCGCGAACCGGTACGAGACGCGTCCCACCAGGTCACCGGACGCGACTTCGATGCACTTCTGATCGCGCAGCGTGCGGAGCGCCTCGTCGACGATTGAAAACGGCAACCGCGTCGCCCGGGCGATGTCACCGCCCAGCAATGTTCCGTGCAGATAGAGCTGCTTGAGCGCGAGGTCGGCGATCAGCCCCAGTTGCAGCCCGCATTCGGCGAGCGTCGTCGGACTGCGCGGTGCGGTCACAGATGCGGCGTGCGGCGCGGTGGTGGGGGGAGCCGGACTGTGCGGTGCGGCGGACTTCTCCTTGCCACCCGGCACCAAATCGGACGGCAATGGCTTCGAGAACAAGTCGGCGTACAGCTTTCCCACCTGCGACGAGCCGGCCGAAGATCGTGGCGCACCCGCCCCGTGCGCCGGCTCGTCGAAAGGAGCCTGCGTGTCTTCCATCGTCGTCGGAAAGGTCGTGCCCGTCATTGTGCGAATCAAGTCACGTGAAGGAGTGTGCTGTTAAAGTGTCAGCGCGAAGGCTGGGTCGTGGTGCTTCCCTGCCCGGACGCGCCTCCCGACGCGCCACCGGAAGCGCCGGCCCCGCCGCCTCCCGCGCCACCACCACCCTGCCGGGCCGCAACGCCGATCAGGAACAGGCGCGGTCGTGGAATGGACTGCAATTCCAAGGTTCTCAAGCGATCCACTTCGTTGGCCGGTCGACCGTTGAAGGTCTCGTACTTCGCGACCAGGGGGGGAATGTTTGGGGCACCTGTTTCGTGCAAGAACTTCTCGGCCTGGGCGACCCGCAGTTGCCCCATCTCGGCCGTCGTCCCCTGCGAAACATAGACCGTGCGGTACTGCGCCGGCACCGAGTTCATCACCCAGATCAGGTGACTCTGCCCGGCATCGGTCAACTGCTGAGTGTCGGCGTTGAAGTGATAGTCGTGCAGCGTCGTGGCCGTGACCCACCCGGCACTGGCCTGCGCATCGAGCAGGTTGGTGACGTCCGCCCGGTCCTGGCAGTTGTAGGGATACGGCCAGTAGTGCGCGGTGTGAAACGCATGCGACAGAGTCTGCTTCCGCCCGACCGGCCGCGGATAGGGGGGCCAGTACTTGCCATGCTTGTCGAGCTGCCGCGCACCCGGCGGATCGTCGGAGCGTTGTCGATACCATTCCTCGGTGAACGGCAGCGGGCCGGCCGCCCGCGCCACTCCCGCCGAGAACACCACCGCCACGACCAGCACATGAACGCACGATTGCCAGCGAATCCTTCGCATCCCGCCCCCTCATTCCGTTGATGCCCGAGCCGCAGCGCGTGTCGATGAACTCAATCTCATTGAGAGACGACACGGCAGGGCACGGATTCCCGTTTCCGACCACAGGTCTTATCGACCAACGACCGGAGCGGTCATAACGGAAAGATCGGTTGTGCGGACCGGCTGCGGCAGTTGCTGCCGGAATCAAACACATCGCCGGGCGCTGCAATTCGTTTAACCCTGAGCCACCGGCGAAGGTGTCGGGTGCCAGCGCCCCGATGCGTATGCCCACCGTGCCAGCGGCGACAGATGCTTCTGCCCACACACCCTTCGCCGTTGGCTCAGGGTTAAACGAAGGCGGTTCGCGCAACAGGATTCCCGCCGGTCAGGGGAGTTCGACAAACACATCCGTCCCCTCAACCACCACCGGAAACGAGGTGTGACACAACTGCGCGTTCAGACAGTGCCGGCCGGTCGTCACGTCGAACTGCCAGCCGTGCCACGGACAGGTGACGACGTTGCCGCGAACCATCCCCAGCGCCAGCGGCCCGCCGGCGTGAGGGCAGATTCCATCGAGCGCATGAAAGCCGTCATCGAGATGAAACAGCGCGACGATCCGGCCCCCGGCCACATACTCACGGCCCGTGCCGACGGGAACATCGGAAACCGACGCGATGCGATGACGCTGTGACATGAATCAGCCTGAATCTAAATCTAAAAGCCCCGAATCGAATCCATCGAACGGCACGGATTCTAATGGTGAGCGGCAGATGAAAGCTTACCCACCGACAAGCACGCTGCGCACTACAAGCACGATGCGCAAGCGAGTGTGCCTGGCGACTCACTCGCTTGCGCTGCGTGCTTGTCGGTTTATACCGCTCGCGGGCATGAATGAGATGTTTTCGTTTAACCGCGTGGGCATCGCCCCGCGCGTGAGCGTGTATCACCACTCACGCGCGGGGCGATGCCCACGCGGTTAAACGACTCGCCTTCGGCCGCGTGAGGTATAAGAGCCTCGAACAGTAACCCGAAGCGTCAGCGAGGGCGTTGGGGAATTGAGCGTGAAACCGTCCCTCGCTGACGCTTCGGGTTGGTTTTGTTCGAAGCACCAAGTTCTACTGTCCGTTGGTCTTTATCAAATCTAAGGTTTTGTGGGACATTCTCTTCGGGGGTTTTGTGAACCAGGAAGGGAGTCTGCCATGGATG
>JAYTIB010000657.1:0-9646 GCA_043732205.1 Schlesneria sp.
CGCAAGACAAACTCCCCAATCGTCCCGGCCGTTCGTTCGTGCGAGAAGCCTACGCCCGACGACCAAAATCCACCCAATTCAAAAAGCGAAAACCCAAAATTCCCGAACCCAAACCAGACTCTTAAAGTAAGTGCCATTGGGCGTCAGCCCCCGGACTCTTCTCGACCGGAGTCCGGGGGCTTACGCCGCCCGGCTCACCAAGAATGTCTCATCGACGACCGCGTGAGGTATCGCAGAATTCCTGCGAATTCAGCGACGAACAAACGGACTCGCGGCACGGGTTCAGCGACCGCCGCGTGAACTTTGTGGACGACACGGTTGTCATTCGATCGCTCGAAACCATACTGTCTGGGCGATCCGTCGACCCCGTTCGCAAGAGGCTGCTCACTCCGTGTCCGAATCGTCCTCAGTCCCCCCCGTTGACGCTTCTCCCGGCGAAGTGTCGCCCGATGCGGCGTCCTCATCCGGCGGCGACTGTTCAGCAGAACTGAATGATCTGCATGTCCGGGGCGTGCCTGGTGGATATCGCGAGTTGCTCGCCATCGCCGTGCCGATGATCCTGAGTTCCGGCACGCAGTCGATGATGTATGTGATCGACCGTGTCTTCCTGACATGGCATTCCGAGGCGGCGGTGGCGGCGGCGCTTCCCGCCGGAATGATCTTCTGGTCGTTGTTGAGCTTTCCGTTCGGCGTGGTCTCGTACGGGAATGCATTCGTGGCCCAGTATGACGGGGCGAAGCAGCCGGGTCGCGCCGCCAGTTGCGTGTGGCAGACCGCGTATTTTGCCGTCGCCTGCGGAATGCTGCTGGCCATTCCCGCACTCTGGTCGGCATGGCTGTTTCAGATCATCGGCCACGGCGACGACGTGCAAAAGTTGGAGGTCGAGTATTTCTCCTGGATCTGCCTGGGAGCGGTTCCGGCGTTGCTGTCGGCCGCACTCTCCTGCTTCTTCAGCGGCCGCGGCCAGACGCGACTGGTCCTGGCGGTGAATGCGTCAAGCATGCTGGTCAACGTCGTCCTGGACTACGCCATGATCTTCGGCTGGGGTCCGATTCCCGCAATGGGGATGACCGGTGCCGCGATTGCCACGAACCTGGCCAACGTCTTCGCGGCGTGTTGTTATATAGGACTGCTCACGCGGCGCGATGCGCGCGTCAATTACTCGTTTTGGAAGCACTGGCGTTGCGACCGGATTCTGATGGGAGATCTGTTCAAATTCGGCGGTGCCAGCGGACTGCAGATGTTTTTGGACGTGGCCGGCTTCGCCGCGTTCATGATGATCATCGGGTGGATCGGACAGCGCGAACTGGCGGCGACGAACATCGCCTTCAACGTCAACACGCTGGCCTTCCTGCCGGTCGTCGGAGTGGGGATCGCGGTCTCGACCCTGGTCGGACAGCGCATTGGTGAAGGACGTCCGGACATCGCCGAGAAGTCCGTGCTCAAGGGGTTCGTCCTCGCGGGTGGCATCATGCTGCTGTGCGGCACGGTCTATGTCGGTTTCCCGCAGCTTCTGCTGGCCCCCTACGAGTACGGGGCCAACAGCCGGTTGGCCGCTGCGAAGGATGTGAGCGAGAGCGTGCCGACCGCGGCCAAAGCGAGCACTGGCGGCAAATCAAACCGGCCTGTGGATTTTGCGGAAGTCCGGGCGGTCGTGATCGTGTTGCTGCGGTTTGTCGCGATCTACTCGTTCTTCGACGCGATGGCGATCATCTTCGGCTCGGCGATTCGCGCGGCGGGAGACACCGCGTTCTCAATGGTGGTGACCTTCGTCTGCGCCTGGGGCCTGTTGGTGCTGCCGACCTACCTGACGTGGACGTACTTCGGCGAAAACCACGAATCGGAACTGTTGTTCTGGAGCTGGGTCTGGTGCTCCGTCTATGTCTCGGCGCTGGGGTTCATCTACTACGCCCGCTTCCGCGGCGGCCGGTGGAAGTCGATGACCGTGATCGAACCGGAAGCGATATTCAGTGACGAAGCCGCGTGAAGGCTTGGATACCGCCGACATGTTGAGTCGGCATGTTGTTGAGTCGGCATGTTGTTGAGTCGGCACGTTGAGTCATCGCGTCTCTTCGTTTAACCCTGAGCCAACGGCGAAGGCTTCGCGACTGGTCGACGCGGGCTGTCAATCGAAGTTGCCACTTCATCCAACAGTGCCAACCCACCCGGCGTACAGATTGCCACGCCTTGCCGGGATTGCGGTGATCGGTCAAGATGCGGGCGGAAGGAGCCACGATGTCACTTGAATTGCGAAACGTCACGAAAACCTATCGGGAACCCGGCGGCGGACGGCTGCCGGTGCTGAACATCGCCAGCTTTCAACTGGCGGCCGGCGAGCAGTCGGTCTTGGTCGGTTCGAGCGGTGGTGGCAAGACCACGCTGCTGAACATCATCGCCGGGATCACCTCTGCCGACAGCGGCGAAGTACGGATCGACGGGACCGATCTCTCGGGCCTACCCGAGGCGGCGCGGGATCGGTTTCGGGCCGAGCGGATCGGTTACGTCTTCCAAACGTTCAACCTGCTGCCCGCCTTCACGGCGCTGGAAAACGTGCTGCTGGGGATGAGCTTCGGCGGCCGGCGCGTTGATCGTTCGCGAGCCCTCCAACTGTTGGAACGCGTGGGACTCAAGCACCGCCTGCACCACAAGCCCTCGCAGATGTCGGTTGGCGAGCAACAGCGAACGTCCGTTGCGCGGGCGTTGGTGAACACGCCACGACTGCTGCTGGCCGACGAGCCCACGGCCAACGTCGACGCGGCGAACCAGCAAACGATTCTCGACCTGCTGCGTGAGTCGTGCCGCGAACACAAGGTCTCGTTGTTGCTGGTGACCCACGCCCCGGAAGTCGCCTGTCAGTTTGATCGGGTCGAAAAGCTCGCCGACTTCAACAAGCCCGATCGCGAGGGCAATGCCTCCGCCGCGCCGTCATAGTACGACAGCGCGTTTGCAATTCCGGTCCCCTCTCCCGCCCGCTTCGGGGGGAGAGGGCTAGGGTGAGGGGGGCTTCGAATGTTGCCGAGGTCATGATGTCTGACGTGGTTTCTCGATGAAAATGACGAACGAGCATGATGCGCCCACTCCACGGACGAGCCCCCTCACCCTAACCCTCTCCCCCGCAGAGCCGGGGGCGAGGGGACAAGAATGCGCTCGGTCCATCCAACAAATGCCGCCGCACGAGCCTCGTCCATCCACACCGTTTGCCCCTGATCTGTCCACCTACAGGATCCACTCGTGAATCTTGCGACCATTGCCTGGAAAAACGTTCGTCAGCGCGGCCTCGCTTCGTCGTTGACCGCCGTCAGCGTGGCGCTGGGGGTGATGCTGATGGTGATGGTGCTCATCATCTACGGCATCCTGCAAAGCACCTTCAGCCAACGCTCGATCAATTACGACCTGATCGTGGGGGCCAAGGGTGATCCGCTGCAACTGGTGCTCAGCACCGTCTATCACATCAGCCCCCCGATCGAAAACCTGCCGTACCGGTTCTATCTCGACAAGAAGGAAAACGACAAGCGGGTCACGGTCGCCATTCCACTGGCGATGGGGGACGTCACCGAACAAGGGGACTTCCCCATCGTCGGGACCATTCCCGAGTTCTTCACGATTGATTACGCGCCGGACCGCGAGTTCCGTGTCAAGGGAACCGCCTTCCATCAACCGTTCGATGCCTACATCGGCGCGCGCGTCGCCATTGAGAACAACTGGACGCTCGGCACCAAGTTGAAGCTGCGTCACGGCGGCGCCGCGGGCGATCACGTGCATGACGAGGAATTCACCGTGGTCGGCCTGATCGCACCCACCGGGACGCCGCACGACAAGACGGTCTACGTCCATCTCGACGGCTTCTACCAGATCCAGGGTCACGACAAGCCGCTGAACGAAGCGATCAAGCGCGAGCGGGAGTTCTACGGCGAGCCGCCGCTGTCCGACGAAGAACTGGCCGCCGAGATCAAGAAGATCCAAGCCAAGTACGGTTCGCACGATCACGGTCACGATGAAGCGGGACACGAGGGACACGACCATGCGCATCATGCGCACGAAACGGCACCCGTCCAGAAGGAGGTGACGGCGATCCTGCTCTCCTGCAAGTCCCCGATCGCCGCCAATCTGCTCGCCAGCGAATTGAAAAAGGGATACAAGGCGCAAGGCGTGAACCCGATCATCCCCATGCAAAAGCTGATGAACGACATTCTCGGCCCCGTGAAGCAACTGCTGCTGGCGATGACGGCGATGATCGTGCTGGTGTCCGGCATCGGGATCTTCGTCAGCATCTACAACTCAATGACGGCCCGCCGGCGCGAGATCGCGATCATGCGGGCGCTCGGAGCGCAGCGCGGCACCGTGTTCGCCATCATCCTCGCGGAGTCGATCATTCTCTGCGTGGGGGGCGGGCTGCTCGGCCTGTTGCTGGGACACGGAATGGTCTTCGTCGCGGCCCCGATGGTTGAGCTGCGGACGGGACTGATCGTGAATCCGCTGGCGTTCGAGAAGACCGAACTGATCCTGTTCCCCGCGTTGCTCGTGATGGCCGTGTTCGTCGGCTTCCTGCCCGGCATGACCGCCTACCGCACCGACGTGGCCGACTCGCTGAACAATTGAAGCGACATGCGCAAGCCGATCGCGCGGTCATCGGACGCTGAGGTTGACGTGCCTGACGACAGTCGTGCGCGCTGAGTACACCGTCTCAATACTCTGTACGCTACCTTCCGAGGATCTTCCGATGCGACACCCGGCATTTCCCGTTTGGTTCCTCTTTGTGCCGGTCCTTTTTCCGTTGTCAGTGGCCGTTGCCGCCGACACCGCGCCGCTCGTGCAGGGGGAGCGGGGGATGGTGGTCAGCGTCAATCCGGAAGCGAGTGACGCCGGACTCCAGATTCTTCAAGCAGGTGGCAGCGCGGTGGATGCCGCCATCACCGTGGCGTTCGCCCTGGCTGTCACGTTTCCCGAGGCGGGCAACATCGGCGGTGGCGGCTTCATGATGGTCTGGCCGGGAGCTTCATCGGGTGATGCCAACAAGAAGGCCGATCCCGTCTGCATCGAATACCGCGAGACATGCCCCGCGGCCGTCGGACGCGATTCGTTTGTGAATGAACGGCGGCAGGAGGGACATCACACGGTCGGCGTTCCCGGTACCGTCCGCGGGTTGGCGCTCGCGCATGAGAAATTCGGCAAGCTGCCGTGGGCGGAACTCGTCGCACCCGCGATCCGTCTGGCTCGCGATGGCTTTCCCATCGACGCCACGCTGGCCGCGGGCCTGAATAACATGATCAAACAAACCGGTGGTTTTCCCGAGTTTCGTCGCGTGTACGGCAAGCCGGATGGAACACCGTGGCAGGCTGGTGATCGATTGGTTCAACCGGATCTGGCGGAGTCGCTGTCGGCCATTGCGATCGATGGCCCGGAAGCGCTCTACACGGGTTCCGTCGCCCGGAAGTTGGTCGCTGAGATGACGGCCGGTGGCGGGTTGATCACGTTGGAGGATCTCGCGAATTACCGCGCGAACGTGCGTCCGCCGGTCCGCACGACGTATCGCGGCCACGACGTGTTCGCGCCGCCGCCCCCCAGTGCGGGCGGCACGCAACTGATCGAATGCCTGAACATCCTCGAACAGTTTGACCTGGCGAAGCTCGGGCCGAAGTCGTCTCGTTCCGCGCATCTGATCGCCGAGGCGATGCGCCGCGCCGGATGTGACCGGGTCCGATTCCAGGGCGACCCCGAGTTCACTCCGATCCCGGCGCGGCTGGTGACGAAGGAACACGCCCGACTCGTGTCCAAAGACATTCGGCTCGACCAGGCCACGCGCAGTGAAGACCTCGCGCCCGATCTGATGTTGTCCGACGAGCCGCCCAGCACGACTCACTTCTCGGTGGTCGACGGCCAGGGCATGGCGGTGGCCAACACCTACACGCTGCAGAACAGCTACGGGTCGCGAGTCGTCGTGCGCGGCGGTGGGTTTCTGCTGAACAACGAAATGACCGACTTCAACTGGCGGCCGGGAGTCACCACGCGCGGCGGCCGGGTCGGGACGGAACCCAACGTCATGGCTCCTGGAAAGCGCATGGTCAGTTCACAGTGCCCCACGTTCGTGGCGCGCGAAGGCAAGCTGCTGCTGGTGACCGGCAGTCCGGGCGGTCGAACCATTCCCAGCACGGTGTTGTGCGTGGTGGTCAACGTGGTCGACTTTGGGATGCCGATCCGCGACGCCGTGGACGCTCCGCGCTGGCACCACCAATGGTTGCCCGACCGCCTGCAGTTCGAACATTTGGGTGATCCGGACCATGCCCGGCAGATTGATGAACTGCGGCAGATGAAGCACGACTTCGGCACCGACGTGAAGACGCCGGAACAGGGCTACCGGCGTCAGGGAGACGCCCATTCAATCCTGATCCGCGACGGACGCCTGCACGGCGCATCCGACTGGCGGCGAACACAGGGCAAAGTCGCCGGATGGTGAACAAGTCGCCGGTCCGGATCATCGTCTGTCCGGTTCACAACGGTCCGCCGACACGTCGAGCGGCAAGAAACAAGTTCTCCGCCACCGGGCTCGTCCCGGTGGCTCGACGGCTTTTGCACTACTTGTTGGTTGAGGTACGCGAGTAGGGCAAAAGCCGTTGAACCACCGAGGTGAACTCGGTGACGGGGTCTGCTTGGAGTTGCCACTCGCCGAAGTTGGACGGTCTCATCGACAACGTCGTCAGGGAAATCAGTCGGCAACCAGCGTCAAAAGGAAAGCCCCGGCAACGATCTGTTGCCGGGGCTTTGTTCAACTCAAGTCTGTCACGCACTGTGTGACCGATGACGGACGCGCAGCGACACGAAATCGTTGATTAGCGGTCTTGCGGTCCACCGAACCGGCGTCCCTGCGCGGCCTTTTGTGCCGGCCGCCGTGCCGGGCGACCGCCGTTGGCTCCGGCTTGCTGACCCTGTCCAAACGGGCGATTGCCGGGTGCGCTGCCTGGACGGCGGGCCGGGGGACGAACCGGACGGCGGGCGGGCTGCGAGTTGCCCGATGGCGCGGAACTCATTTGCAGGTGATACGGATGATCGGTCCGAACGGGGATCTGTTGCTTGATCATCTTTTCGATCCCGCGCAGCGCGGCGCGCTCGTCCGCGTCGCAGAACGTCAGGGCGATCCCCTCAGCGCCGGCCCGCGCGGTGCGGCCGATGCGATGCACGTAGTTCTCGGGTTCGACGGGCAAATCGAAGTTGATGACGTGCGAGATGTCATCGATGTCGATGCCGCGGGCCGCGATGTCGGTCGCCACCAGCACCCGCGTCCGTCCGTCACGAAAACCGTACAGTGCCCGCTGACGCGCGGCCTGCGACTTGTCACCGTGGATGGAGTCGGTCGAGATGCCCACCGCATCCAGCCATTTGGCCAGCTTGTCGGCCCCATGCTTGGTGCGGGCGAACACGATCGCCCGGCTGACGGCGCTGTCGGACAGAATGTCCTGCAGCAACGCCTTCTTGTCCTCGCGTGCGACGAACATCACATGCTGCTCGATCCGCTCCGCCGTAGTGGCTTGCGGTGCGACGGCGATCCGGATCGGATCGCGGAGCAACTTGCCGACCAATGGGGCCAGCGCCGGAGGCATCGTTGCCGAGAAAAACAGGGACTGTCGCTGGGCGGGCAGTGCCGCGATGATCCGTTCGATTGACGGCAGGAAGCCCATGTCGAGCATCCGGTCGGCCTCGTCGAGCACGAATGTGTCGAGGCCATCCAGCCGCACGGCCCCCTGGTTCATCAGGTCGAGCAGGCGGCCGGGTGTGGCGACGAGGATATCAACGCCGCGGTTCAACACGCGGGTCTGCGGTTGTTGGCTGACACCGCCGACGACCACCACTTGCCGGAACTTCAGGCCCCGGCCATAGGTGGTGAAACTCTCGTCGATCTGTTGCGCCAGCTCCCGCGTCGGGGCGAGAATCAACACGCGCGGCTTACGGGGCTCGGGAGCCCGGCGCGACAGCGCCAACCGGTTCAGGATCGGCAGCGCGAAAGCGGCCGTCTTTCCGGTCCCGGTCTGGGCGCAACCGAGCAGGTCGCGTCCGGCGAGCAAATGGGGAATGGCCTGCGCCTGGATCGGCGTGGGCGTGGTGTAGTTTTCATTCTGCAGTGTCAGCCGGATCGGCTCGACAAAATCAAAATCAGCAAACGAAGGCGAATTCAAAGAAGGTTCCTAACAGTTCGGCCGGCGTTATGCCGGCACAGAGATTGAATGACGTGGTCGAAAGACCGCGTCCACTAGGAGTCATCACAGCCGTGCGGGGGACGATGAAGGGTCGCGACCGCAACAAGTTTCCGATGTGTCCGAACTCGCAAGAGTTCGAACCGAAGTCTGGCGACTTCGGCTACGGAAGATATTGCGTCCGCTTTCCGAACGTTCCCCAACGTTGACACCGCAACCGCGGCATGGCTGGTGATACTCGCTGGTCACGGGCTGCAAGCCCGCACCACGCAGGGTCCGGCCTGACCGGCCAGGTTCACCCACCGCGATTCAAAAACGGCATCGAGACATGCTGAGAGTTCTTGCAGGACGGGTCTCCATGCCCCGTCGAGCGGCTTGCCGGACGGGTTGTGAAAACCCGTCACAGGCAAACTCGCAGCATTGCGGGAGTCGGGTGTTGGCCGGCTCCAGCACAAGACGCATCAAGAGCATCGTCTCGAATTCCGGTCGCGCTCCGTGAGCGGTCCGGCACATCTTTCAGGCGATCGACGCGGTGGAGAAGGGAAACCCTTCCCCGGACCGCGAATCGTTTCCTCGTCAGTCGCCTTGGGAGTCGAGAGATCACTCAACTCGGTTCCATTAGTAACGACCGCCACCGCCGCCACCATATCCACCTCCACCACCGCCGCCGTATCCGCCGCCACCACCACCACCGTATCCGCCGCGGCCGCCACCGCCGCCACGTTCTTCACGCGGTTTGGCTTCATTCACGGTCAGAGCCCGACCCTGAAATTCCGCGCCGTTCACAGCCGACACGGCCGCCTCGGCACCGTCCGCCATTTCCACGAAACCGAATCCACGCGACCGGCCCGTCTCACGATCGGAGATCACCTGGGTCGACGTCACCGAGCCGTGCTGCGAAAACAGGTCTCGCAGATCATCGGCGGTCGTGTTGAACGACAGATTCCCAACATACAGATTCTTGCTCATCGTCATCCTTCGCGGGCCTGAAACGCCCGCCAAAAAACAGGTCCACTGGCTGCCACGTGAATCGTGACAGGGAAGATCGAAGCCAAACCGAAAGCCGGTCGTCGAACTGATTTCACCGTGGCGAGCGATTCCGGGGTTGCTCGCCTGCGGGGGAATCCGATTGGGACGCGGCCATCGAGCGTCACCGGGCTTGGCGATCTTGGACTCTGCGACGTGGGCAGTGAGCAAGAAAACAATAGCGGAGGTGGACAAAAGCGGCGGTCATCTTCCTACCCGACAGACACACTTGTCCGTCAGAGTGAGCCGGGATTGTAGCCGCCAGCGTCGAAAAGGAAACGCCAGTTGGCACAGATTGACGGAATAGATCAGGCTCGTGGCGTCAAATCGTGACGATTAGTTCTACTGTCCGCTTTAGGTTCTGAGGCGGTTCTTGAGTGGCGGGAGGATGTTACGGGATTCGTAGTGTGAGGCTCGGGCGAGTTCGTTTCGTT
>JAYTIB010000658.1:0-3722 GCA_043732205.1 Schlesneria sp.
CGGAATCGGCCGATCCCCACCGCGCGCGGTGTGACGTGGCGCGGTGTGACGGGGCGCGGCGGTCGCATTTCGGATGCGTCGTGTGGGGCGTGTTGCTCGGATTGACGATGAGTTGCAAGTTCACCGGTTGGTTGGCCATCTTCGGCTTCGTCGCGTGGTCGGTGCTCTATCGCGACCGTACGGCGCTGCGAACCTGTGCCGTGGGAAGCCTCGTCGCCGTGATGGTGTTTGTCGATCTCAACCCGCCGCTATGGAACGATCCGCTTGGCGGGTTGTATCAGTTCTTCGCGTTGAACACGGGCCGGGCGAAGCTCGAGTTGAACATTCCGACGCTGTTCTTCGGCGAACGATACGACTTGAACCATCCGTTGCCGTGGTACAGCCCACTGGCGTGGATCGTGTTGACCGTGCCGCCGGGAACGGTGCTCGTGGCGGGGGTCGGCGCGGCGCGCGCGATTCGTCGCCGGCGTGAGGAACCATTCGGCGTCTCGCTCCTCATTCACTGCGTGGTGCTGGTCGTGGTGAAGGCGCTCCCCTTCGCACCGCCGCACGATGCCGAGCGTCTGTTTCTGCCGAGCTTCGCGTTTCTGGCGGGACTGGCCGCGGTCGGTTGCCGGGGGATTGTCGATTGGTCGCGGCACGCGGCCGGATGGCGTCCGAAACTCGGTCCACTCGTTCTGGGTCTGGTGCTGTCCATGTCTGCCGCCGAAACGGTGTGGTACGCGCCGCAGTGGCTCTGCTACTACTCGCCGGTGGTCGGGGGTGTCTCGGGCGCGGCGCGCGCCGGCTTGGAGCCGACGTACTACTGGGATGGATTGGATCGCGAAGTCGTGCAATGGATCGAGTCCCGGTCGGAGCGCGGCGCGTCGGTGTACTGTCCCGTGTCGCCGGAGTTCGCGCTCATGAAGTCGCGCGATCACCAGTCGCGATTGCAGTATTCGATCCATGAGCCCGGGAAGTGCGACTGGTATCTGATTCAGCACCGCCCGAGTTTGTGGTCGGCGGTCGACCGGACTCTGTTGGCGACCGAGACGCCCCGGTTCGTGAAGACGATCCGCGATCCGAGGCGGGGCTTCGGTCCGTGGCGTCTGGACGTTCCGCTGGTGTGGGTCTTCTCGCGCGAGCAGTTTCTGAAAGCGGGGCGAGATGAATCGAAGTCTCGTTGAGTCGTGCCGACAACGACTTCTCAGTGTCCTGCCGACGCGCGCCACGTGCTGTTCGCTGCCGGTGATGGTCGGCCTGGCGGCGATCCTGCCGTATGCATCGCTGCTCGTCTCGGGCGAACTCGTGTTGGAAGATTCTCCGTACTCGGACTACGGCAGCTTTCAGGTTCCGATGCGCGAGTTCGCTCAGTCGGAGTTCGCGGCGGGGCGGTTTCCACACTGGATTCCGTGGGTCGGTTGCGGTGTCCCGCTGCATGCGACGCAACAGGTCGGCCTGTGTTATCCGTTGCTCACACCGCTGCTGTTTCTGTGCGATGCGAACCGAGCCATCAAGCTCGCCCTGTTTCTGCATGTCGTGTTGTGTTATGTCGGCCAGTACCGACTGGCGCGGAGTCTGTCATTGAGTCCCGCCGCCGCGGCGCTGTCGGGTTTGATCGTGACTCAAGGCGGCTTCCTGACGACGCATCTGGCCGTCGGGCATGTGGCCTTCGCGCTGGTCTACGGACTGCTGCCGTGGTTTTTCGGGAGTGTGGTCGCGGTCTGCCGGCGGGCCAGCCTGTCGTCCGCCGCACAGTTCGCGGCCTGTCTCGCCGGCCTGCTTTTGATTGGTCATCCACAGGCTCCGTATTACGCGCTGCTGTTCGGTGCGCTGTGGTCGGTGGGGTCGCTCTGTGCGGGGGCCGCGTCCCGTCACCGTGTTCGCGTCTGCGGCCTGTTCCTGCTGGGGCTTGTCGGCGGCGTGATGATCGCCGCGGTGCAACTCGCTCCCACACTGGAACTGCTGCGCGACAACGCCGGCATGACGGCGCGCGGTTCCGTCGCATATGCCGGGACGTATGCCCTTGAGGGGGCGGACCTGTTCCGGTTGCTGGTGCCCTCGCTGAGAGGCAGCCCGCTGGTCGGTATTCCCGAGTTCCAGCCGCCGGATTTCTATCACGAGAAGGTCTGCTATCTGGGGCTGCTCACGTGGTGCCTGGCGCTGGCCGCGCTGGTCCTTCGTCGACCTTGCGCGCCGGGGTCGGGACGGCCAGCGGCGACTGTTGTCCCGCCGCTCCGTCGGCGGGACGTCCGGTCGGCGGAGCGACCGGACTACGGTAAGGTCGCACCGGATTTGAAGCTTGGCGAAGCACCGGTCAGTCCTGCTCAAGCCGGGTTCCTCGGAGACCGCTGGCCGTGGGGAGTCGCCATTCTGGTGGTGGTGGGTCTGCTGATCGCGCTCGGACGCACGACGGTCCTGTTCGACACGCTGGGTTCGGTGCTCCCCGGACTGTTCCTGTTCCGGTGTCCGGGGCGTTGCCTGGCCGTGGTCTCCGTGCTCGTCGCACTTCTGGCCGGACGCGGGTTCGATGCACTCAACGACCCGCGGCTGCCGCGGTCTTCCATCGTCCCGTGGAGTCTGTTGGCGCTGCTGGTCCTGTTCGACTTCGTCGTCCTGGTCGATCGCTCCCTCGACAGCCTCGATTGGGTTCGATGGAGTGACTATGCGCAGCGGCATCTGTCCGTTGAACTGCACGCGGGTGCATTCTTCCTGGCGTGCGTGATGGTGTTCGTGTGGCAATGCCGCCGGATGAGCGAACGCCACCGCTGTCTGCTCGCGGCGCTGATCTTGGCGGCGGATCTCGGCTACTTCAACCTGCGCGGCATCCGGTATGAGGCCGATGATTGGCGGCCGTTGCCGTCGACGGTTCTCGGCGGGAGCGAACAGGCCCGGTTCGTCGAGGCGCCGCGCTATCCGAACTTCTCCCGCGACGAAGTCCGCTATAGCCGGTTCGTGCCGCAGGCGGTGCGGTCGCGCGTGCGCATGATCGGCACCAATGAGGGGGGCGTCCTGCCGGCCGGTTGCGAAGTGGTCTATCGCGCCCTGGAAACCAACTCGGTGAACGCACTGCGTCTGGCAGGCGGCCGTGATGTTGTGAGACGCGCCAACGGGACGAAGTGGGTCCGCGTCGCCGAGCCACTGCCACGCATTCGCTTCCTGCCGCTCGCGAATGCGGGTGACATGGCCGGTCCGCTCGACATGGGCGGTTCGCTCGACGCGGTCGGGGCGGCTGACGGACTGGCGGCGTTGTCCACGGACAGGAACGCCGTCCTCGAAGTCCTCACCGACGATTGCCAGGAACTGCTGGTCCAAGTCGGGACGCCGACGGGGGGAATGCTGATCGTGGCGGACACGTTCTATCCCGGCTGGACCTGCCGGGTCGACGAGACTCCGGCGGACATCATCCGAGTGTTTGGCTGCTTCCGCGGTGTTCGGCTGTCAGCGGGCAGCCGTCTGGTCCGCATGCGCTATCGCAGCGAATCGTTTGTCGCCGGCAGTAAACTGTCGGCCGCGGGCCTTCTGACTCTGCTGGCCATGATCTGGATCGGCCGACGCCGCGCAACGCCGCGATGATGAAACGCAGCAGCGCGATGAACTGGACGAGTCGAGAAGAAACGCCACCGGCGTCCCTCTTCACTCTTCAGAGCTTGTGAATCTTTGTAGCGTGGGTTTCAACCCACGCAAGATGTCGTACCGCGTCGGCTAAAGCCAACGCGACATCTTGTGCTGGACCGCCATTG
>JAYTIB010000659.1:0-9632 GCA_043732205.1 Schlesneria sp.
AACGGCAGTCCGCCACAAGATGTAGCGTTGGCTTCAGCCGACGCGGTACGACATCCTGCGTGGGTTGAAACCCACGCCACAAAGATTCACAAGCTCTGATCGCTGCGCGGGCCTTCACATGTTTCGGATCAATCGCCAATGCCGCACGAAACCAGACTCGCGCCAACTTGGGCTTGCCCAGTTGACGCGCCAATTCGCCGGTGCGGTAACGGACTTCGGCATCGTCGGGCCGATTGGCGGCCGTGTCGTGCAGTTCTTTGAATTCACGTTCCAATGCCTGGATCTCGAGCATTCGCCGCAACTCGTCATCCGCTTGTTCCAACTTGTTCATTCGCCGCAAGGCTTGGGACAACTGAAAATGGGCGTGGCTGTTCAGCGGTTCCAATTGAGCGGCCTCGGACAGCACCTTCACCGCTTCTGCGGATTGACCCCGATCCAGCAGCAGCTTGCCCTGCGCCAATCTGGCGGGGACGTATTGGGGATCGAGTTCCATCGCTTCCCGCAACAGTTCCTGCGCCGCGTCGAACTGGCCCAGGCTCGTTCGGCATTCGGCTTCCCATGTCAACACGGCGGCGGAACGCTCGCAGTCTTTCAACGTCGCGAGCGCATCGTCGAATTGCCCCTGTTTGATCTGCGACTCCGCCAACTCGATCCGAATGGCCTGAGCCTCGGGCTGATCCGGATCGCGCCGCAGCGATTCGCGGTAGTAGTTGATCGCCCGGACATATTGCTCGCCATCCTTGGCGATCAACCCCAGCAGTCGGTCCGGGCGGGGATCGCCCGGCGCTTCCGCGGAGATCCGTTCCAGTTCGCTGACGGCGTGCGGGTTCAGCCCCAGATCGTAATAGGCCGCGGCCAGCCAGCGCCGCGCGTCGAGGCAGGCGGGGTCGCGCTGCAGGGCCAGGCTGGAGGCGTCGATGGCGTCGAGATACCGCCCCATCTGGTAGAAGCACCGGGCCGCAATCGTATTCGCTTCGACCGCGAGCGCCTCATGCTCGGTCGCCTTCCTGAGATACGCCAGGGCCTCATCCAGCTTCCCGACACGAGCCAGCATCAGTCCCTTCAGCAACCAACCGTGCGGCTGGAATCCGGTGGTCAGAACCAGTCGCTCTGATTCACGCTGCACGCCGGCGTGATCCCCGGCAATCAGCGCCGCGCGCCCGCGCCGGTAACTGCTCTCCGGCCCATTCGACCGCGGCCACGTGGCCGCCAGCACGACTCCCGCGACGATGGTCAAAGTCAGAATCAACCACGCTCGGCGCGAGGCCAGCAGGCGGCGAACCGTCGATGGTTCTTCGACACGAACTGTTGCAGATCGTTCGGTCATGGAATCGGCCCTACGGCGCTCTCAAAGGTGAGCATTGCTGTTGTAGCCACGCTCGCCAGAGCGTGGGGAGAATGCGAGTTGAGCATTAAGGAGCTGTGCGTTTTGTACGTTCGAGAGTGGCCGATGAGACTCAATGATCTTTCTGCCTCTCTCTTTCTGTCTCCTTCTTCCTGCTCCGACAAGTCGGGGAGACAGAAAAAGAGAGGCAGAAACATGAACACCGAAGAAGTCCTGGTGAACTCTTGTAAGTAAAAGAGGCACAGCCCCTAAGTCCCACGGTCTGGTGACCGTGGCTACAGTCGGTTTGATCATTGACGCAGCCCTACTGTCGCACATCGGCGGGTTCAATGATCGACACCACTTGGTTGCAGGCGACGTTCTTCAGCACTGCTTGAGATCCCGAGATCCATCGCACAGTCACTTCGTCAACCTCACTCGCCGTGCCGCACCCGAAATGCAGCTTCGCGTCGCTGGTCGAAGCATAGCTGGAACCGCCGCGAATCTGCCGGGTGAGTGATTTGTCGCCGAGCTTGGCGACAGCCACCGCACCGATGGCGCTGCGACACGACCCGCGTCCAATGAGGCGCACGGCCAGCCAGTTGTGCCGCGGAGTCGATTCGTTCGACAGAACCGCGGCCGGCTCGTTTAGGTTCGAGATCACGACATCCTCGTCACCGTCGCCGTCGAGATCTCCGGTGGCCAAACCGCGTCCGGCGTGCGGTGACGTCATGTAATCTCCCGCCCGGTCGGAAACATTCACGAACCGCGCCCCCCCGACGTTCTCCAACATCAATGGACGCTGTAGTCGCGGGGTGTTTTGAGGAAACCGAATCACGTGCCCGTTGGACACGATCAGATCCTCGTCGCCATCCAGATCCGCGTCCACGAACCGCGTCCCCCATCCGACGTACATCGCTCCGATCGCGGCGATGCCCACCGACTGGCTGACATGACGGAACAGGCCGTTCCGCACGTTGCGATAGAGGGCGTTGTTTTCCCGTTCATAGTTGGCGACCCAGATGTCGGGCAGGCCGTCCCCGTTGAAGTCGCCGACATCCGTCCCCATGCTGCCGTCCGGAGTGCCATGATCACTGAACGCGGTCCCACTGGTCAGCGACAGATCCTCAAAGTGGCCGCGGCCGTCGTTGCGATAGAGGAAGTTCGCCACCGTGTCGTTGGCGACGTACAGATCCAGATCTCCATCCAAATCCAGATCCGCCGCGACGACTCCCAGTCCCTTGCCGTCCGGTGACAACCCGGCCTCGGTCGTGGCATCTCGCAACGTGCCGTCACCGTTTCCAAAGTAGATCACGTCGGGCAGCCCTTCAAATTGCCGGGGAGGACAAACTTCACGCGGATGACCGGCTGGCCCTTCGCAAACGGGATGCTTGTCAAACGACCAGTCGACGTAATGGGCGACGTAGAGATCCAGCACTCCATCTCCATTGAAGTCGCCCCAGGCGGCGCTGGTGCTCCACAGACGATCGTCCAGACCCGCCTCAATAGTCACCTCGCTAAAACTGCCGTCACCCTGGTTCTGATAGAGCATCAGCCCGCCGTATCCCGTCAACAGAATGTCGTCGAACCCGTCTTCGTTGAAATCCGCCACGGCCGCTCCATGACTGTAATGCGTTGATCGTCCGGTTCCGGATGGCGATGTGACATCGAGAAACTCCCAATCGGCAATGTTCCGAAACAGAGCCGAGGGAAGTCCCGCTGTCTGTCGATCACCAAACGTTCCCCCGCCGGGCAGAAACAGATCGAGTCGACCATCCAAGTCAAAGTCAAAGACGGCGACACCGCCTCCCATCGATGCCAAGATCGCGAAGTCCGAATGCGCCTCGTCATTCCGATACGTGAATCGCACTCGCGATTGCTCGGTCCGATCTTGGAACAGAATGCCAGCCGGCTGCGGATTCCCGGATGCAACCGGTCGCGGGACCACGGGGCTGACGATCGTCGGGACTGGCGAAACAGCATCGCGCTGGCAGCCTTGAATCAGCAGCCAGACTGCGACGCATCCCCAAGACAGAACCCGTGTCGACATTGTGCCTTCATTTCCACGAACTCAACCCCGCCCGAACGCTGTCCCGTGCCCTGCGCGCCGCTGACAACCAAACGCGATTGGATCTCATCGCCGTGGCATTGGGAAGTCAAGCTCGGTGTCGTCTGCGTCCCTGGTGCCTCAGCTCAGATTATTCATGGACTGAACCACGAAATACCCAGCCCGGCCTACGGCCGGAACCAAAGGACTTCGACAGAAAAATTGGGGACAGAAAAATGACGCCCCGATCCCGGTCGTCGTCTTGCGTCATGTTTCTGTCCTCAATCTTTCTGTCAACCTTGTCTTCTTGAGCGGGACCGGATTCTGTTTCCACATCCGGGAATTCTTCGCGTGCCGCGCAAATACAAAACGTTAGTAGTACGAAAGCCACGAAAGGCTGAGAGTGGCGTCGCAGGTCACCCGGAGCATTGTGTCGCTCCGTCCACGAACTGACGCGTCAACTCACCTGCCTCACCGTTTTCCTTTCGTGTGTTTCGTGTATTTCGTGGTGAATAATCCGGTTCAATGTTGCGGAGCACGGGCTCCTTTGCCCGACTTGGTTTTGCTTCTACAATCCACGCCGCATTCAAAAACGAATGGCCAGCGGTGGCGTCCTTCCTGCGGTCGAAGAACTGAGAAAGACACGATGTTGCAACGGTATCTGATGCTCTGGCTGATCGTGACCTCCGGCATCGCGTATTTCTGGCCGACGGTCTTGCCCGGCGCGTTTGATCCGTTTCTGCCGTCGAAGCTCGCCCTGACCGTCGCGATCTTTCTGGTGATGTTCGCGGTCGGCAGCCTGTTGCGCTTCGAAGAAGTGCTGGACGTCGGTAAGCGGTGGCCGGCCGTGCTGTTTGGGACGTCGGTGCAGTATGGTTCGATGCCGCTGCTGGCGTATGTCATCGGGCACGCGTTCGGTTTCGACAAGGTCACGCTGCTGGGTGTGATCATGGTCGGCTGCGTTCCCGGCGCGATGGCGTCGAACGTGATCACCATGACCTGCCGGGGGAATGTCAGTTACTCGGTCGCGCTCACCACATTCGCGACCATGCTCTCGCCCATCGCCGTCCCATTGGCATTGTGGCTGACGCTGGATGTGAAAGGGGATCTCAAGGGTGAGTTCAATTTCTGGAACGTGTCACAGCAGTTGCTGATTCAGGTCGTGCTGCCCGTGCTGCTGGGATTTGGACTGCGCCGGATGTCTGGACTGTTCGAACGGCTGGCCGAGCGCTGGGGTTCGGTGGTGGCCAACCTCGCCATCCTGTGGATCATCGCGGCCGTCGTCGGACTGAACCGCGAGCGGCTTGGTGCCGTGCTCGGCTTTCGTGACGGTGGCTTGATGCTGAGTGAATTGAAGCTGCTCTGCGCGCTGTTCCTAATCAATGTGCTGGGTTACCTGGCCGGGTATCTGGCGGGTTGGGCCACGGGGATGAACGACTCGATGCGCCGGGCGTTGACGCTGGAAATCGGCATGCAGAACTGCGGCCTCGGAACGACGCTGATCCTGCAATTGTTTCCGGGCGAAGAGTACCGCGCAGCGGCGATCCCGACGGCCGCCTACACGTTTGGCTGCGTCTTCACGGCCACAATCCTGGCGTACTTCTGGTCGCGCATCCCCGTCCGCGACGGTGAGGAAACGGCAGAGACGCCCGATGCCGCTGCCGTCGGAGCCGCTCAGGCTTCAACCTCGCAACTTGATTGAAGTACACGGCGTGTTCGGCCGGGTGGTATTGGTTGACCGTTTCAGGTTGGGAAGCTGGATCG
This sequence comes from Schlesneria sp., assembly GCA_043732205.1. Taxonomy (GTDB): domain Bacteria; phylum Planctomycetota; class Planctomycetia; order Planctomycetales; family Planctomycetaceae; genus Schlesneria. The sequence continues at coordinate 5,136 of JAYTIB010000659.1, forward strand.
ATCCGGCGATCCATTCTGCGGTCGCACCGGAATGGCCCGGTAGAGTCTGACCAGGCCGAGCAAGACGACGAATCCGCCGGCACCGACCGCCGCGAGGATCGCGAGTCCCAGCCAGTCACTGAAGACCAGGCGTGTCCGCTCCCACAGCCAGCCCCAACGGAACAGGACGAAGACCGCGGCCAGACTGAGCCAGGGCCCGTACGGCAGGTACGTCTTCCCGGAGACGAGCATGATCGTGACTCCGACCGTCAGCCCCGCCAATGGTGCTAATAGGAAGACCAGCAGCACGGCCTGCCAGCCGAGGAAGCTGCCGATCATCGCCATCAGGGTGACATCGCCCAGCCCCATCGCCTCCTGCCCGAGAACTCGCGAGCTGACCAATCGGGCCACCCACGTCACGGCAGCACCGGTCAGCAAGCCCGAACAACTCCAAGCCAGCGCGTGCCATGAGCGATGCAGGTCGTACCACGCGGGAATATGCGGTCCGCGCAATTGCGGGATGGCGGAGTGCCAGTCGACCCACAGATGGCAGAGTTGCAGTTCACCGACCGCGCAGGCTCCGACGATCCCCAGGATCATTCCGGGAATCGTGATCTGATCGGGAATGATGTAACAGTCGAAGTCGGTGGCGGTGGCAACGATCAACAGGCTGATCAAGACCAGATGGTAGGCCAGTCGAAGCGATCTCCCCGCGCCGGACGGCTGCACTTCGGGTGTTTCCAAGACGCCGAAGCGGGTGACGGCAACCTCGAAGCTGGCGAACAAGACCGCCGTCACGAGCATCAGGAGCGCGCAGCGTCCCCAGCGCATTGCAGTCGATGCGGCTGAGCACTGCATGATCCGGCGTTCCATCCGACTCATGCGTTCCACCCAGCAGCTCAGCCCGAAGCCGATCGCCAATCCGCCGAGAGCGAAGATCACAGGATTCACGTCGTTGGCTCCACCAGACAGGGGCAGTAAGGATCGGCTCTGAAATCACTGTCGCGATTGTCGACTTTCGCTCCGCGAAAGATCGTCCTTTCGCGGAGCGAAAGACGACAGATAAAGACGACAGAGGTTCATGCGCCGACCGTGAGTCTGCGTTTCTTGCAGGGCGAATTCTCCATCCGGGCAAGGACGCCATCGGATGTCACCCAGCCCAACTTGATTCGGGATTCCTCGACGGGAAGCGACAGAATTCGAAGCAGTCCGTATACACGGTGGTTGGGCCGATGGAAAGTTCCGCACACGAAAAGGCGGCACGCGACTTGCCATACGTCGCTGGCAGGTGGCACGTTCGTTACCGGACGTCTGTTTGAGGATTTGGAGTCGCCGCGATTCGCGTTGATTCCTGGGTGGGCAAGGTTTCCACTGAGCGGCTTGAATGTGGAACCTCGTTTGATTTTCACGGCTCGGCGTGAGCTTCCCGCGTGCGGTGGCATTCCACGGAAATGGTGGTGTATCATCGCGTGAAGCAGGCCGGCAGTGTTTGTCGGCAATCGGTTTCCAGCATCTTCTTAGCGCTCAAGGAGATCAGAGTGAAGCTTCGGTATCGGACCGCGCTGACGGTTCTCGGATTGTGGGGGTTGTTGTCGAGTCAAGCTTGGGCCGAGGAAGCCACAACCGGGGGAGCCGCGGCGCCAACGGCAGTGGTCTTCAACGGGGCGGACATCGCGTGGTCGCTTACTGCGTCAGCACTCGTGCTAATGATGACGGCACCGGGACTGGCGTTGTTCTACGGAGGTTTGGTCCGCAAGAAAAATATTTTGGGCGTGATGATGCAGTGCGTGTTCCTGATGGGCGTCATGTCGCTCGTCTGGGTGATGTGGGGTTACAGTCTGGTTTTCAGCGGAGACTTGGGTGGTGTCGGTCTGATTGGCGACTTCGGATACGCCGGCCTGCAGGGGGTGGTGCCGACATGGGAGAATGGTGCCCAAAAGGTTCCTCATTACGGTGCGGACCCCAACATCATTCCCCGTTCAGTTCACATGATTTTCCAGATGATGTTCTTCATCATCACTCCCGCATTGATTTGCGGTGCGTTTGCGGAACGGATGAAGTTCGGTGCGATGGTGTTGTTCTCAGTCCTGTGGGGTACGTTCATTTACTGTCCCGTCGCCCACTGGGTGTGGGCGGACGCCGGTTGGTGTGCGGAACTCAATGCGAAGGCGACGTTCCGGGCGTTTGACTTCGCGGGCGGTACGGTGGTGCATATCACCAGCGGTTTTTCAGCGTTGGTCTGTGCCATCTTGTTGGGCAAGCGACTGGGCTTCGGACACGAACCGATGCCTCCACATAATTTGACATACACCTGCATCGGTGCCGCACTGTTGTGGGTCGGTTGGTTTGGCTTCAATGCGGGCAGCGCGCTGGCTTCGACTCCGCTGGCCGCCAACGCTTTTGTCGCGACGCACATGTCAGCGGCAGCGGGGACGGTCAGTTGGGCGGGGATCGAATGGATGAAGCGGGGTAAGGCGAGTATTCTGGGTGCGTGCTCGGGTGCGGTGGCCGGCTTGGTTTGCATCACGCCTGCGAGCGGTTCCTGCACGCCGTTGGCGGGCATTGTGCTGGGCCTGCTCGCGGGGTCGATTTGCTTCTATTTTTGCACCACGATCAAGAACAAGTTTGGATACGATGACTCGCTGGATGCGTTTGGTGTTCACGGAGTCGGGGGATTGCTGGGGGCGTTGTTGACGGGCGTGTTTGCCTCCAAGGCGGTGACGAACGACGCAACCAAGTGCGGCCTGTTGGAAGGAAATGCCCACCAGTTGGTGGCACAATTCGTGGGCGCGGCGGCGGCGATCGTGCTGGCGGTGATTGGGACGACGATCCTCCTGAAAGTTGTGGATTCCCTCGTGGGGTTGCGAGTCAATCAGGCGGGTGAATTGCAGGGACTGGACATTAACCAGCACGGTGAAGAAGGGTACATCTTTCTATAAACCCGGCACGGCGATTCCTGGAATCCAGGCGCGGCCAGCCGGTCATGAAAGTTGGGCAAACATCGAGTTGAATTCCGGGCATCAACAACCCGGTGAGGATCTGGAATCTGCCGCAGTCCGTGCCAAGTATCGGACTGTGGTGTGTTGAGCAGCCGGCGAGGGCCGGCATGGTGTCGGGGATAGCGCGTGTCCGGCGAACTCAGTTCGTCACTCCCACAAGGCAAAAGGTGACTCGTGAAGAAGATCGAAGCCGTAGTCCGGCATTTCAAGTTGGAAGAAGTCAAAGAGGCTGTGATTGAGGCCGGTGTCCAGGGGATGACCGTCACCGAGGTCCGCGGTTTCGGGCGTCAGAAAGGGCACAAGGAGCAATACCGGGGTGCGGAATACTCGGTCGACTTTCTCCCCAAGGTTAAACTGGAAGTCATTGTCGCCGACGATCAGGCCAAGCCGGTGATCGAGGCGATCGTGAGGTCCGCGCGAACGGGTCAGATCGGCGACGGCAAGATCTTCGTGACCGACTTGGCCGAGACGGTCAGAATCCGCACTGGCGAAAGCGGTGTCGAAGCCATCTGACTGGATTCGAAGATTCGGAACACCCGCTCCGAATCTTCGACACACCCGGATCGCGGGCGACCGACTTGTCTCACCGGGAGGCACGTGCCCAATGGCATTGACGTGAACCAAGTAACCCGAAGCGTGAGCGAGGGAAACTCGGGGAAATGCCGCTATCACTCGCCCTCGCTTACGCATCGGGTTAGTAAAGTCAGTGCCATTGGGCACAGGCTCGCCGGTGACGGTGGCCTCCCGGAATCAATAGCAGTCAACACTCAAGAACCCGTCAAGACTCCAAGAAAGGGACACCAACGTGAAAAAAGTGGAAGCCGTGATTCGGCACTACAAGCTGGAAGAAGTGAAGAACGCCCTGACCCAAGCCGGCATCCAAGGGATGACCGTCAGTGAAGTCCGTGGATTCGGACGTCAGCGGGGCCACAAGGAAACCTACCGTGGCGCGGAATACACGGTCGATTTCCTGCCCAAGGTGAAGCTCGAGGTCGTGGTCGCCGAGGACGAAGTCGCGAACGCGATCAAGGTGATTTCGGAAGTGGCCCGGACCGGTCAAATCGGCGACGGCAAGATCTTCGTCACCAACCTGGCGGACGTGATCCGCATCCGCACCGGAGAAACGGGACCGGGCGCGATCTGACGCTGATCGGCCTGTGGAAAAACGTAGCTTGGACGCCTCGTCCGAGCGAATCTTAATTGGAAACCACGGACGAGGCGTCCGTGCTACGGCTTTTTCAACAGGCTGTCACGGCTGCCGTCCGCGCTGGACAAGATGCAGTGCCAATGGTTCCAAATCTCGTGGCAAGTGGCGATCGAATTCCGCGGTACAAGGGGATTCTCGACGACATCCGTCGGCAGGTTCGTGAACGGTTCGAGCAGGGCACGTCGGCCGCCCACACGACGACACTTCAGTCCGAACTGTTCGACCACTTCATCGTCATGGTCCTGACCGACCATCTGCAGAATCTGGACGCGGAGACCCGTGCGAAGATCGAAGCGCATTCGGCTCTGCTGG